>CAUJKL010001010.1 GCA_963204995.1 Planctomycetota bacterium
CCCGAGGTCCTCGTCCTGTTCGCGTTTGGAAATCAATTGAAAGAATAGCTCGTCCAGGTCGTCTTCGCCGTGTTCTTCGCGGAGTTCCGGCAGTGTCCCTTCGGCCAGGATGTTGCCGTGCGACATGATCGCCACGCGGTCGCACAAGCGTTCGGCTTCCCGCATGATGTGGGTCGAGAACAGGATGCACTTCCCCTGTTCGCGGAGTTGCTTGATGATGTCCAAGAGCGCCCGAGCGACCAATACGTCCAAACCGGACGTTGCCTCGTCGAAGATCAGCACCGGCGGGTCGTGGATCAGCGCTCGGGCGATCGACACTTTTTGCTTCATGCCGGTGGACATTTTCGCGCCGAGCAGGTCGCGGATCGCGTTCATCTGCAGCCGGGCGAAGATTTTTTCCATCCGGTCGCGGAGTTCTTGCCGTTCGATGCCGTGCAAACGGCCGAAATACTCGACCATTTCCCACGCCGTCATGCGATCATAGACGGCGGTTCCCATCGAGACATACCCGATCTGTCGCCTGACCAAGGCGGGTTGCGTGAGGACGTCGTAGCCGTTGACGGTCGCTTCCCCCGAGGTGGGTTGGAGCATCGTGCTAAGGATTCGCAACGCCGTGGTCTTGCCGGCTCCATTCGGGCCTAGCAGTCCGTAGATCTGACCCGGCGACGCATCAAACGAGATGCGGTCGACCGCCACGAAGCTGCCGCGACGCAGGTCGGCGTAGGATTTTGTGAGTTCACGGACGTGGATCATAACGCCTGCCAATCGATAGGCCACGGAACCGGACGGAGAGGAGTACAAGCTCGCTTGATAAGCACCAGCGTAATCGTACTCGCCGGCTGTGAGAACAGTCTATTACCGCATCCGCAGAGTCATCGCCGATTCTAAGTGCGGGTCGTATCGATCGCGTCGATTGCATCATAGATAGGAACCTTCTTCGTTGCTGTTTCGCACTGCGACCGGACAGCGTCGGAGCGGACTACGTTTCGCCGCGACCTAGACTTGCGTGATGGACACGGTACTCGCACGCGATTTTCTCAGAACGGGCCTCGCTATGCAAACATCCACTTCCACGGCCGACTACGTTGCTCCCGCGGTGGTTTCGCTTCCGCGTCGCCCCTCCAAGGCGGAAACGCACGGATTCTTTCCGTCGGAGCCTCAAAGCTTGAAGGAGGCGGGCCTTAACTTTGCGGAAGTGGAGGGATTGGTTCTGAAGTTCCTGCTCAACCGCGGCACCGCATCAGGTCGGCACATCTCCGGTCAGATCAAGCTGCCGTTCGGACTGATCGGCCCCATTCTGCTCGAACTCAAGGCCCAGATGCTGGTGACCTATCGCGACTCGGCACCGATGAACGACTATCTCTATGAGTTGACTGACGGCGGGCTGATGCGTGCTCGTCAGCGTAATGAACGTTGCACATTCTTTGGAGCAGCACCGGTCAACCTGAGTGAGTATGTCGACAGTGTCTGGAAGCAGTCGATCGAGAAGTCGAAACCCCGCTTGGCGGACCTCAAGCGAGCGTTCGCGGAACTGCAACTCCCTCCCGCCGTCGTCAGCCAGATTGGACAAGCGGTGAATGCGGGTCGCGCGTTGTTCTTGTACGGTCAACCTGGCAACGGCAAAACTAGTATTGCGGAGCGCATCATTCGCGCGGTCAGCGAGTACGTCTGGATTCCGCGCACGATCACGGTGACGGACGAGATCATTCGTTTGTACGATCCCAGTACCCACGAAGCGGTTAAATACGACAGCGAAGACGACGACTTTGATGTGGCGAACCGCGTCGACCATCGCTGGGTGTTGATCAAGCGGCCCACGGTCGTTGCCGGTGGTGAGTTGACACTGCAGATGCTCGAATGCAATCGAAATCCTGCCACAGGAATCAACGAGGCTCCGTTACAGATGAAGAGTAACGGTGGTGCGCTGGTGATCGACGACTTTGGCCGACAGCGGATTAGCACCACCGAGCTATTGAATCGTTGGATCGTGCCGCTCGAAAAGGGACACGACTATCTCTCGCTTCCCTCGGGGCGACAGATCGAAGTTCCGTTTGCCCAGTTGTTGGTTTTCTCGACCAATCTCGATCCGACGCAAATTGTGGATGAAGCGTTTCTGCGGCGCATTCCGTATAAAGTAGAAGTGTTCGATCCGAGCGAAGCCGACTTCAGAGCCTTGTTCTGTCGACTGGCAACGCAGTGGGGGTTCACATTCGATCCCAAGATCGTCGACTACTTGTTGGAGAAGCATTATCGGTCGCATGGTCGAGGCCTGAGATTCTGTCACGCTCGCGACGTCCTCCTTCAAGTGAAGAACCTGTGCGAGTTCCACGAGCAGGCGTTTGTTCTCACGGAGACAAATATTGACGTGGCGATCTACAACTATTTTGCTGGGCTGTAGGTCTTTGCACCGGTCTGCGGCGGACCTCAGTCGCCCAGTTGCTCGCGTTCGGGGCTCGTGAGGGTAGACAGAAAACCCTGCCATAAGCTAAGCTTAGCGCGTTGAGGGTACGAAGTAATTCGTACGTTGCCGCCATCTACCTAACATCAGAGTAGAATTGGGGTAAAACAAGGCTAGGAAGTT
Source organism: Planctomycetota bacterium (assembly GCA_963204995.1). Taxonomy (GTDB): domain Bacteria; phylum Planctomycetota; class Planctomycetia; order Pirellulales; family Pirellulaceae. The sequence goes on from CAUJKL010001010.1 coordinate 2,582, forward strand.
GGCGAAACAACCTATCGGCTACTTCGCAAGTCGTTACAGATTGAGAAGAAGCGCCCGTGGCGCAATTGGATAGCGCATCGGTCTTCGGAACCGAGGGTTACAGGTTCGAATCCTGTCGGGCGTACTTTCAGAAAACCTTTGTTTTTGTTGGCCGGAACGCATATTAGCGTTACCACCATTTTGGTGTGCGGCCCCGTTAAAAGCCGGTTTCATACTGCAAAACCCAGTTGAAACCATTACGGGAGCCCCACCGATGGCGAGACCGAAAGCGAAAGCACCCGCACGTCAGTATCACATTTCTGGCCAATCTGTCGTCAGAATTGCGGGACGCGACATTTACCTAGGCAAGCTCGAATCAATCGCCCGCTATGCCGCTCTGGTTGTCGTCTACCAATCGAACGGGCTAACGATCCCCGAGGACTTTGACCCGGCAACGCTAGATGAACGAGTCGCCTTGCTCTTCAAGCTCTTGCAGCGAGAAGTAGCCAAGTTCTCGTTCGTGGCCGATCACGAGTCCGAATGCCAGACGTTGCTCCGGATCGAATTCCAAGAGATACCACGTCCATGAACCGTCGGGAATAAAGAACTTCAACTGAGCGATCGGGTCGTCGACCTTCTCGCAGGCGTAGAGGGTCGGGAGTGAACTTGCGACTTCGTCAGGAATGAAATCGTACGCCGGGTTCGAAGGATCTCTCGGGATCATCGCGCATTCTCCACGATTGGGATGTGATGGAACGAAACTGTTTTTGCCCGTCGTCAACAGTGCTGAGCCAAATGGCGACACCGATGCCCTCGGCAAACGGGCCGATCTTCGTTTCGGGGTGCCGCGATTGACGCGGTCTTGTGGATCTCTTGGCCAAGGGCCAGCTCCAGTTCGTGCGATGGTGGGAAAGAGTCACGCTCTCAGGCGTTGACCTTCCGCAAAGGAAAGTCGGGATCAGACTGCCTGACGAACACGGGATGCGCAATGGCTCATGTAGCGCGGACAATTCCATCGTGGGAATAAGCTCGCCGGGGCGTGTCTTGCCGGCACCCATTCGGTTTTCGAGATGCGAATTACTCTTCCGACTCGCTCATTGAACGTAGGTCGCTCGTGAGTCACCGTAAATGATGTGGTCGCGGATTTCGATTCCGAGAATCTGCCCGGCAGCTTTCAATCGAGCCGTCACCTCCCGGTCTCCGCGACTTGGCGTCACATCGCCGGATGGATGGTTATGAGATACGATCACTGAGCTGGCTCCTTCCAGGATAACTGGTTTGAAGACTTCTCTGCGGTGAACGAGCGATGCGTCGAGCGTGCCGATTGTGATCAGGACCACGCTTTGCACTCTGCCTCTTGGTATCCAGACACGCCACCACAAATCGCTCTTGATCGTTTCCCGGATTGTCTAGCCAGTACTGCACCAAAGAGCTTTTTCGCGGATTCAACGCCCGTTATGCACGGTCGATTGCTCAGCGCATCTTCATGCACGACCGACACGCGTGTTCTCGGAGCGTAGGCGGAAGGGTTGCTCAGAAGCTTGTGTGTCACTTTGCGAGACACTGCGGCTGACACGATCTTTGAAACACTCTCCGTTCGAAAGGGGAACTCAAACTGACGTTCCTTGGATGTGATCTGCCCTGAAACTTTAACGAGCGCAAGCTTCGAACATGTGTCGGAATAGCAACCGGCGATGACATTTGCCGGATGGAAACCTGAGCTCTGAAGGTTTCAGTGGCAAGAGCCAGATCGGCATGTGGATGGATTCGACGACTCAGCTGAGCGATTCTGGATCTTCCGAAAGTTGCACGTCTAGATTGGCTAACTTGGAATGATTGACAGAAGTCTGTCGACCCCTCATTTTCTCTCGCTTAGGGAGCTAGTTCGTTCAACCAAGTTGCGAGTGACTCTTTCTTCGCCGACTAACAACGAGGTCAGCAGCCGTACTCGTCCTTTCATGTTTTCGGCGTAGTGCTTCAAGTCGGCGGCATCAGTTGCCTCCATTGATGGTCCGTCACGGTGCAAAAGTTCGGTGACTGAATCTGTTGCTTGGTCAAGCGACTGAATGAAATCACCGACGACGTCTCGGTATTGGTTCATGAGAACCCGCCGAACTGGGAAAAGACTCAGCCAAGCATCTCGCGATTTCTCACAAGCCGATTTCGCGTCAGCCAAAGTCGGCGTTGCGCTAACGGTGTCCGCCACTTTGAAAAATCTGCTGATCGACCGCAGCGCGGTCTCTACTCCCTCCACTCGCATAGCACTACCCTCCGATGTTTCCATCGGTTGGCCGACACGCACGACTTGTTGAGAATTGAGTCCGTTAGCCATAAGCAGAAAATCCTTATCTATTTTAACACAGCCGTCAAGTTGCGATAGGATGGCGTCATTTGATCTGTTCTGCGCAGTCGTACGCGAGAATCGCGATTTTTCGGATCTGCGACAACCATGCTTTTTCGTCATCGCCATGATTCTGGGACAATTCTTGTTCCATCTTGTCCATCGCACTCACCAAACTTGCTCGAAAACTAGCAATTCTGCCAGAATGCGACTTAAAGGATTGAGTCATCTGGCCCAGTTGGCTTAAACATATGGCCCTGAATGCCACCACCTGCCCACGGAGCAGGCTTCGTTCCTCGCCCCATGCTTTCTTCGTATGGGGGGGTTTCACCTTGTTGATTTCATCAGCTAATGCAACCAAATTTAGTGTAATTCCTGCAAGCGCTTCGTCAAAGGATTGCTGCCCTTCGATTCGCTCAGGTGAAACCCAGAGCAGGAGCAAAAACAGAGTGACTCCAAAAGCAACAGACCAGCCTGTGGTGATTACGATTCTCGTAGCTACGGCGATCGCAGACCGCATGAAATGGCTGCGCTGATCAGTCTCGTCGGTGCCCGAGTTGGGATCGATTTCTAATCCTTTGGTCGCAACCGATTTGGCCTCCTCCCACAATGCTTGCGCCATGTACTCTGAGCACACGAAGTACACCAACCCGCCCGCAATGACAGCGCACGAGGCACTGATCCCAGCAAGCCTAATCCACCGCGTTGAGTCGCGCTCCACAATTACACCCGCTCTTGCCAACCCATTTCCGCCAGCGTGTGCCGTTATATTCCGCATATCCCTACAAGTCAAGTACTACCGGGGGGGAGCATCGCCTTTCGCCTTCCAGCTTTCACATTGGTGAGACAGGCCTGACGACGCTCCTTCAACACGTAGCCCAGTGGGAGAAGTTCTTCCGCCATCAGAATAGGCATTGCTGCTTCTTAAGTGTTTCACCTGCGCCTCGCGCTGGCTCTGCCTTGATTGACTGATGCTCGATCATTGACATTGTTTCCGAGCGTTCTAGTGTGGCGAGCTTCGGCTCCAGTCGAGCCAGCCACTTCGGCACTTCGATGATTGTTGGTAGCGGCGGGACCGTCGGCGGGACGTCCATCTCGGGTTGCTCGAAAAGATCCTGCGCATGGCGTCTCAGCCGCGATGCGATGATCCGAACGGGCGTCGCTTCCGACGGAATGTCACGGATCACGCCACGGCGCAGTCCGTTCGGCGATTCGTGAAAGAACGATCCAATGCGATAGGCGAACTGCGTCTCGCCCGACAGCGTATTGCCATCCGAAAGGCACCGAATACACCGATCGCTCGATTGCCTATCGAGGCGACAGAATATCGACGCTGGCGACCGAAAGTGCCGTGCTGGGTATCAGTGAGTTGTTCGGCGACGATTGAAACGAACTCACTCGCGCCCCAGCACTTGTCGGATACTCGCCTCCGAAACGGGAGCGATCAATCCGCGTTCGGTGATAATCGCTTGAATGTACTCGGCGGGCGTGACATCGAAGGCGGGATTGTAGACGTTTACACCGGTCGGTGCCGTCTGTCGTCCGAAGCCGTGTGTGATCTCATCCGCCGCTCGTTCTTCGATCGGGATCTTGCTCCCGTCGGAGATCGAGAGGTCGAAGGTCGAGGAAGGCGCGGCGATATAAAAGGGGATTCCATGGGCTCGCGCCAGCACCGCGATTGAATACGTCCCGATCTTGTTGGCCGAGTCGCCATTGGCGGCGATGCGATCCGCCCCGGTGATCACCGCTTGCACTTTGCCCTCGCGCATGACCTGAGCTGCCATCGAATCGCAAATCAGCGTGGTGTCGATATTTCGTCGGGTCAGTTCCCACGCCGTCAGTCGCGCGCCTTGCAGCAACGGTCGCGTCTCGTCAACGAACACACGCACATGCTTGCCTTCGTCTTGAGCCGTGAAGAAAACCGAGAGTGCCGTTCCATACTCCGCCGTGGCGAGGCCACCGGCATTGCAATGCGTCAGCACGCCTTGTCCGTCTCTCAGCAGCGTTGCGCCATGCCGTCCGATGGCGTGGCACATCGCTCGATCTTCTTCGTGAATAGATCGAGCTTCCGCGAGCAAGGCGGATCGGATCGAAGCCGCCGATTCGCCCTTCAGAGACGACGCTTTCGCCTTCATCCGATCGAGTGCCCAGAACAGGTTTACTGCCGTGGGGCGACTGGTCGCCAAGTAGTCGACCGACTTGCTCAATTGAGCGAATACTGCGTTTTCGTCGACGGCTCGCTGAATCCCGATGCACACGCCATAGCCAGCCGCGATCCCAATCGCCGGAGCGCCGCGGACTCGCAATTGCTTGATCGCTTCCCAAACTTGCTCAAGCGACCGGCATTCCAGTTCCTGGAATTCGACCGGTAACTTCGTCTGGTCGATTAACACGAGATGACCGTCAACGTCGCCGACCCAACGCAATGTCTCGACTTTGTCGCTGCTTGACATGGCTTCCTTCCGAGACGAGCTAATACTGCAACCAGTTCATGACAGTGGCTTGTATGGCATTCCAAAAGTATCAGCAACTGCCTGATTCGTGATATGTCCACCGCGAATATTGATGGCGGACGCGATCGGTGCCAGGTCGCGGGCAGCCACGTCGATACCCCGCTTGGCGAGTTGCAGCACCCACGGAAGCGTGACGTTGCATAACGCAAAGGTACTCGTTCTCCCGACAGCCCCCGGCATGTTCGTCACGCAATAGTGAACAACGTCGCTTTCGATGTAGGTCGGGTCGCTGTGCGTCGTCGGGCGACTTGATTCGAGGCAGCCGCCTTGATCGATACAGACGTCGATCACGACGCTGCCGGGCTTCATGATTTTCAAGTCCTCGCGCGTGACAAGCCGCGGGGCTTTCGCTCCAGGTATCAAGACCGAGCCGATCACCAAATCAGCCAACCGAAGTTGCTCGCGAATAACATGCCGGTCACTGTAGAGAACATTGACATTGGCCGGCATGATATCGTCCAGATATCGCAGGCGGTCCATATTGATGTCGAGAATGGCGACATCCGCCTTGAACCCCGCAGCGATCTTCGCCGCATTGGCTCCCACCACGCCTCCACCCAGGATCGTGATGTGAGCTGGCGCGACACCCGGCACGCCGCCTAGCAGAATCCCGCGGCCCATCTGCGGCCGCTCAAGGTACTTGGCTCCTTCTTGAATGCTCATTCGTCCAGCAACTTCGCTCATCGGAGTGAGCAAGGGCAAGTGGCCATTGCGGTCTTGCAGTGTCTCATAAGCGATGCAGGTCGCTTGCGAGTTGATCATGGCATCTGTCAACTCGCGTTCGGCGGCAAAGTGGAAATAGGTGAACAGCGCCTGACCGGATCGAATCAACGGCCACTCACTGGGCTGTGGTTCCTTTACTTTGACGACCAGATCGGCACGCCCAAAGATCTCGGCGGGCGAAGCGACCAATTCAGCTCCCGCCAGCGAGTAGTCGCGATCCGGCAAGCCCGACCCCAATCCCGCACCCGCTTCTATTAACACGGTATTTCCGGCTCGGACGAGTTCTTCGACGCCGACGGGTAGCATCCCGACACGATACTCGTCCTGCTTGACTTCTTTCGGTACACCAATGATCACGTGGGGACTCCTTTCCAGAATACAAACGAGTGAACGTCAAGATTATAGCGAGTCCGCATATCTTTCCTACATTGCTGGCGTCCGCGGGCGTCCGTGAATTGCTTGCACGCTTGATCAATCACCGATAAGATCAGAGGAACTGCCGACGGGGGCCGGCTTGATCACTTCGTGTCGACCAACACGTTCGCGTTGTGATTCCCGAACGATAGGTAGGAGGAAACCTCATGTCCCGGCGTTCTTTCACCGTTGCCAACTGCTCGTTAGTCCATCTCCTCGTGCTCATCGGGGTTATTAGCTCCGAAGCCGCTGCGTCCGACCGCGAAGCCGCGAAACAGCTGGTGGCGGAAGCTTTGCACCGACAAGTCTATGGATTGCAATCGGATCGCGACCGTCTGCTCGCTGAAGCAGTGACCGCCGACCCACACTACGGCCCAGCGAGATGGCACCAAGGGTTTGTTCGCGTTGGGGCAGAGTGGTCGCACGTGTACGATGCACCGGGAATCATTGGCACTAGTTCGACCTTGGCGTTATATCGGAAACTGCGTGCGGAGTTGGAAGATACGCTCGAAGGTCACTTGCAACTCGCCAATTGGTGTGGCGAACGGCGAATGCGGGACCAGCAGCGAGCCCACTTGTCGCGCGTCCTCGACTTCGATCCCAATCACGCAGACGCCCGAGCACAATTGGGATTCCAGCTCACCAATGGCCAGTGGGTCCACACCACTGAGCTTCAACGTCAGACCGTGCAACAAGCATCGCGGCAAGAGGGCCTGGAGGAGTGGCGGCCGAAGATGGTCGAGTTGCGAAGAGCCCTCGGCCAAGCCAATCTCGATAAGCGAAACGCCGCGGCATCGGGAATTCGTGCGATCACTTCGGTGGATGCCATTCCTGCATTCGAAGAAGTCCTCTCGCCGCACAGTCAGGCTGCCGCCAAACTTGTGCTGGAAGCGATCGCCAAGATGCCCGAGCAGGCGGCGGTCGAATCGCTTATCCGCCACGCTGTCTTTTCGCCTTGGCCCGAAGTGCGAGACGATGCGGCGATGCTGTTGAAGAAGCGGCCTCACGAGAGTTTTGTCCCGCTTCTGTTGGCCGAGATGTATACCGCGCTCGAGTCACGAGCGGCGGTGGTGCCGGCTAACGGCCAATTCGTGTATCATCATGCGTTCGCTCGCGAAGGCCAGGAGCAGCGACAAGTACTCGTGCTGAATTCCGTTTATCGCCGTCGCGCGATTCCCGGTGGCAACAGGAACGAAACATTGTCTCGTGCCTTTGCCGATTCATTCGCGATGGCCGCCCGCCTGCAGCAATCGGCTCAACAGCAAAACGCCTCGACGCAATTGTTAAACGAACGCATCGCCCGCGTCCTGAATCTCGCGACGCAACAGAATCTTCCCGCCAATCCACAAACGTGGTGGCAATGGTGGGACCAGCAGAACGACGTTGTTCAACAAGGACAGAAGCAAACCCAACAACAACAGCTCACTCGCCAAGTTGTCGTACAAGACCAAGGTTTCTCCCAGTTG
>CAUJKL010001011.1 GCA_963204995.1 Planctomycetota bacterium
GTACGCCCCCAGTTTGATCGTGTCCGTGAATAGCTTCCGCTCGTAACTCAATTTCACCGCGTCCCGATCCGACGCCTCAGCCAACTCCACCGAGTAATCGACTAACACGTCCAACGCATATTCCATGCGCATGGACTTGAACCAATTCTCTTGGCTCCAGCGGTGAAATATCCACCACGCTAACTCCGCCGCCGGCAAGTCCGCCGCACCGACGTCCTGTTCCAACGCTTCCCAGGTCAACTGGCCCGATGCCAGTACGTGCGTTTGGCCACCGTTCTGTCTCTTCACCGCCACCAAGCGCAGACGCGGCCAACCGGCCTGCTCAAAGACCGTCTCCGCCAACTCGTAATGCACCGCCGGCTGACCGGGAACGCAGAACGTGGCGGCCGCGAATTCGCTGTCCGCCAGCGGCTCGTAAGGCCCCTTGCGGTACGTGATGAAGTCGAAGTTCAAACGCAGCAAGTCGTCAAACAACTCGCGGCTCCAACCTTCGCGGTCGAACACGATCCGCACGCGGCGGTCGCCAATCACGCGGCGGATTTCAGGCAGCACGCCATCGCGCAACGTCTCGCGGAAACTGCTATCGACCGATTCGTGAACCACCAACAGAGGCTGACCGTGGGCCTGATGCACCCAGTAATCTGTTTCGGCCCGCATCACTCGTTTCAAGCGGCTGACGTGGGTTTTGCCGAGCCGCTGCTGGCCGTGATAGGCTCGCACATGGCCGTCGACATAGAGTGTGGCCAGAGCCGACGGTTGTTGTTCGGCGCGGCGGCGAGCCAACCGGCGGTGCCACTCGTCTGTGGTGCGCTGTCTTGTGGTTCAGTGTCGTCTTGCGAAGAGGGTGGTTGCAGTTCTCTATCATCGTCGGTTAGCAGCAAAGATTGGTGATTGTCGAACGGAGAGCGAATTGGAACGCCTTGTTCTGTCAAGACGCGTCGCACGGTGGAGACACTGATGCCGAGTTGTGTAGCGATGTCGCGGCGACTGTTTCCCTGTCGATAGCGTTGAACAATTCCAGCAGCGAGCGTTGGTGTTCGAATGGTCTTGGAGCCCGATGTTTCCGGGAACAGTCCGGCAATACCGCCTCGCAACAACTTCGTTCGCAACCGCGAGAAGTTTCGTGGGTGGAGTTCCAAGGCACAGCAGATCTCTTTTACTTTAGCGAACCCAGCTTCGGCCAATTGGATGGCGCAAAGGCGGTGCAGGACAGGATCGTCGAGAGGGTAGCAATAGAAGGGCGTTTGATCGATGAAGACAGCGCGTAGGCCATCGAGATCACGTAACCACGCGCGTCGATTGATGGAGACGGCGTCCTTGGGCAGTCCCCAATCGTCTCCGAATTCCAATTCCATCTGTAACATCCGTATCTCTCACGTTCTGTGGGAAAATGACAAAAAGTTCGGACATCAATCAGATCCCTTACTCCCGCCAAGAATTCCCAAAAACTCTGAAAAATGATGGGGATATGTCAGGTTTTCTGGAATCATTCGACCGGTTCGTTTCTTCGGCGGCGTTCTTCGGCGATGGTCGTTCAGATGTTGGCTAGTGTTAGTGGGTCCTCATTTCCGAATTTGCCGAAGAACTCATCAATGGCGGCGACCAAATCCTTCTCTTCAACATCGCTTACGATTCCCTTGTCTTGCACCGGAGTCTCACGCTGTGGGATCGGTCCTGTTGTTAAAGACTGAATGGCGATATCTACGGAATCGCCCTGAGCGGGACCGCAATCCATCGGTGAGTGGATTCCTGTGGCAAGGAAGCGAGGATCGAATGGAAACATGGGCGACTCCCCTTGCCCGCTGCCTGTCCGATCATTCAACAGGTTGATGATCTGAAGTACGTCAATCGGTGATACTGAATGATCACCATTCGCATCCAAGTAGAAAAACTCGGTGACTCCTTCCATCGAAGTCGGCGCAGAAAGAGTCCCAGGCCCTTCGCTATTGAGTCGGTTGATGATGATCAACGCATCCAACGGCGAAATGATGCCGCTGTGATTGACATCTTGTGCCAGAACCGGATTCTGCCATGGCGTTGAAGTCCTGACGTTCAACATTCGATCACTGACCTTGATCCGATGGCGAAACCCTCCGTCCACCACTTCAGGAAGTTCGACGCTCCACTCGCCTGAAAATTGGACCGTGGTTCCTTCTGCGACAATCAAATCGTTCGGAAGGTCGGTTTGTTTCGCGGCATCCAACGTGATCGGAAAACCTCCCGTCGACGCAAGCGTCAGTGGCTGGCGATTGCCAGCGGCATCTAATGAATCGCTGAAGAAGACATATTCTTCGTCCAAGTCACCTTCGAATTCTGTGCCGGGCGTCTCCGGGTCCAGTCTTGCCACTCTTGCCAATGGGCTGTTCGGTGACACTGCAAAAACGGTGAACTCGCTGACTTCCGTCAGTGAAGGTGTCGCAGCGTCGGACTCCACCGAGACAAAGTACCGACGTGTCGTGGATTCGAGCAGTGTCGAGACAACTCGTGTCGTCGGCGGTGTCCTGTCGAGGTTCCAGGCCTCCGTATAGGTGCCAGTGCCTCGCACGCCGTCCGCGCCACGAAGTAACCGGAGATCGACGGACAGCCGATATTCACCTTCCTCGAATGTGGCATCGCCAAGTCCGCTGACGGTAAACATGCGACGATCGGCGGAAGTCTCGATGACAATGGACGCGGGCACGCCGACATGCGAGCCATCGCGCTGAAGCGATAGGACATCCGCAGTGAAAGAATCTGCGGCGACCGGTTTCGCAAAGGTCAGGGTGAATTGGTCAATTGTGGTCCGACTGATTCTGGGTGTGAATCCCGCCGTCTCTGTCACGATCGGAGGCAGGCTTGTGGCGAATGCATTGGGTAAGTCAAAGTCGGTGGTATTGCCAGCGATGTCGATCAACCGTCCGCTTAGTTCGTTTCGGCCTTCCGCGGGAAGCCGGAGTGGGATTGCGAAGTCCGTATCCGTCAGGCGTCCACGAAACAGCTCGTCTCCAGTGAACTCATTCTCGACAACCAGCGTCAATTCAGGCTCGAATACGGTCCCCGAGAAAACAGCATTCGGCGACTCTTCGCCTGCACCTTCGGGAAGCTCCTCGACAGCGACAGCGAGATTCTCCGGCGCTACGGGAGACACCAGATCGATCGTCCACGTCGTCGATTCGCTACCGATTCCCGCGTTGCCAGCGAAATCGCGAACGGCGGTAGCATCGATGCTGAACGTGAAGTCCGCGATTTGTGGATCTGCAATGAAAGCCTGCACCCAGTTGATTCCACCAATGCGGTAGATGTTGTTGCCACGATCCTCAACCGTGACTCGACCCTCCCCAGCCAGCAGGTTTTCCGTGCCACCGTCGCGAATCAGCATCACATCATCGACGGTCAAGCTGGACGGATCGATCGCTTCGGAAAACTCGACATCGACCCGTTGGACAACAATGTTGCGAGGATTCGTGGGCGGTGCGAACACGGCAGTGATTCTTGGCGGCGTGGCATCCAGTTGCCAGGCATGCGATCGTTGACCGATGCCAGCATTGCCATCCAAGTCGAGCAGGGCGGTGGCGTCCAGGGTCAGTTCGTAGTCTCCATCTGTTGAAGTGAGCGACTCGAGTCCCGATATTTCGTACAACCCGTTCTCCACTTCGGTGACCGAGGCCCCGCTGACGTCAACCGAAACGCCGTCATGCAAGAGGGAAACGGCACCGAGAATCGACGCCAATTGCACGGGTTCCGTCACACGCAATTGAAACATGCTAATTGGCGATGTCGAGAATTCGTCCGGCAAGCCAGTCAACGCAATGACCGCTGGCGCCGCTTCACCTTTTACCCAAATGATCGACTCCAGGCCCTCGCCGCGATTGCCAACGAAGTCACGGACACCAGCGAGATCGACTTGGAGTTCATAGACCGCATCCTCCTCGGTCAGAGTGCCGAGACCCCCGATTCGCACGAGAGGATTCGATCCCGTGAGAACGGTGATTCCCGCAGTGGGCACCGCGACACCGTTTTTCAACAACGTGACATCGCTGATGTCGAGCGACGCGGGATCAATCAGCTCGTCGAATCGAACGTCGATGTGACCGATAGCGCGAGCTGTCGGATTAGGATCGACGCCCGCAAAACGTTCGACACCTGGGCCAGTAAGATCGCCGTTGGAATAGATGAACTCGTAGTTGCCCGTGCTATCGAAATCCAAGAGATGGACTTTGTTCTCGTACAACGGACGAAGTCCTAATCCAATGAATGTTCGATCGGTCTGCCAGAAATTGCTCGGGTCGAGCAGCGTACCGTCGGAACGACGAACGCCGACCAGTTGAAATTCTCCGTCGCTGGGATCCGTGAGGTTCACATAGGCCCAGCCGGTCGGCATCGACGCCGTCACATTCACAACCAAATTCGAAAAGCTCGCTGGCGAGTCGAACTGGCCATTGCTTCCCAACTGGACGTCGACCACCGATCCGTCCGACAGGTACAACGAGTCGGGTGAATCTTGCGGATCGGGAATATCGTTGACCAGGAAGTCGGTCAAAGAATCATCGATGCCTGACGCCGTGGCTTGGACGGCACGGATCAGTTCGTGGATCTCGACGCTTTTGATCAGGCTCAGCTCGGGACTGCCGAAGTCGGAAATGTGTTCGAAGCTGGCTTCGTATTCGGTGAACAGTCCTTGCAGCGTCGACTCGAGCTGCCACTCGGCGATCGCGAGTTCACCGCCGGGCAGGTCACCGATCAGAGCGGTGAGCGTCCGTTCCGCCGGCTCGCCGTTGACGCTGGTGCCGACAATCTCGAAATCGATCAGCAACCCTTTCTCATTCTCGATAATTTTGGGCTGAGCCGACTCGATCCGTAGATCTTTCGCTGTCCCAACTCCACGATTCTGAACCTGGACCCCGAGCGTGAAGATTTCCGCCGGTTCAATCTCGTCGGTGAACGGATCGTCGCTGATGACATCACGTTGCAGAAAATAGTCGAGATCGAGGGCCGGTTGCGGCGTCACGGTGATGATTGCGGGTGCCAAAGGAACCTCAACTTGCGACCCTCCGTCGGTGTAAGAGAAGAAACCTGAGACGAAATAGTCTGCTGGCGAAGTCAGCGCGGCAGCCTGCGTGGGAACAATCAACCAGGTAATCGTCGCCTCATCTCCTTGACCTAGTGATGAATCTCCCTCCAGCGAGCCCAGCCCTACCAGTTCAATTGTCTCGATGGCAAACAGATGTTCCGCGTTGTTGCCGGTTCGATCCTCGATCTGAATCCCTGCACGAATCGACTCAATGCTACTGAAGTGACCATTCAGTAACTCGAGGGAAGCCGAGAACGCTTGTCGGTTCTGAACGACGTCTTGTTGAATTTGTAGGCGGACTTCCGCGCACACGCCTTGACCATTTCGATCGGGTGTCGCAACTTCAGCGACACGCTGAATAAACGCTTGCACTTCGTCCGGCGGGATTGCCGCAAAGTCAAGTCCCGGTTCACCGAGTGCCGCTGCAAGCGCATCGTTGCTCTCAAACCCTAACGATGTTCCCAGGCTGTCGATATCAAAAAAGTCAGCAAGGCCGTTGAAAACTAATGTTTGTTCCGCCGAACTTCCGTTCGTTTCTCCCTCGCCTGTTGTATCCTCTTGGTCGTTGGAAGACCACGAAACCCCCTCGAAGATCGTTTCTTCAATACGATAAGAAAAGCCAACATCGTTGGTGATTCCCAGTTTGTCCTTCAAGTCCTGACTTACCTCGGCACCGAGCTCCCCGAATGCAACAACCTTTCCGAGAGTTACATTCCAGCCCTCACTGTCGTCTTCACCGATACAAAGTGTGAGACCCGCGTTTGCACTTGCTTTGATGCCCAAGCTGCCCTCGGCACTCACACTGAAAATGTCATCTCCCTTGCTGAACGTGAAAGACAATCCACCTCCAATCGCTCCCGTTAAGGATCCAGTCAGCCCCCCGGACGCACAACCGCTGAAATCGAGAAAGGCGTCGCACGTATTTCCAACGCTTCCTGAAAGGCTCCCAGAAATCGAGCCACTGATTGAAACCCCAGCCTCGATTTCAACGGTTACGTCATAACCATTCAACGGAGGCAGTTTGACTGGTTTCGTCTTGCCACCGATGATAAAGAACTGGAAAGAGGCGGAAACGGACGCTGAACCGCCAGCGTCAAGCTTGTATCCCGATTGAACATCATCTTCGCAGCATGTCTCGATCCCGGCCGAACCTTCCACCGAGATCTTCACATCCTTGACCACTCCACTACGTTCCACGAGGCGACCGGCGCGTTCGAGAAGGGTATCAAGCATTCCGGAACCGCCAAGCGTCAGTTCCCAGCGTTCAACTTCACACTCTTGGCAATCTGGTGGTGACGAACCCACCTTTGGTGTTGAGACGCCGAAAACGAATGGCCGACCACCAGAGCCGAATCCTCGCCTGCCGCCACCGAATGTGGAGCCACTACCACCACCGGATGCGCCGCCGCCGATGGACCCACCACCGCTAAACCCGCCACCGAATCCACCAAAACCACCGACCGCGCAACCGGCACCGACATTGAGGACAGGGATTGGGACCTGCTTGAAGATCTCGAACGGGCCGCACACGTATCGATAAGTCGTGTAAGCGTAAATGTAGCAATCGATCCCGGGGATCGAGGGCACGAACTCACCCTCGGCACCGCCCGGAGGCAAGGCTCGGCGAGTGATGCGCACGGGTATGGAAGCGCTCGATCGAGCCGGCAAGACCGGGATGACATCCACCAGTGGAACGATCTCGTACAGAGGATGGGATTCAAAGAAGAGTTGCACATCCTCGGCCTGGATGAATCCTTCATTGGTGTATTTGATTTCAAACGTGCGTGTATCACCGGGGTTATCCAGGCCGAATAGATCAATATTGGATTCCACCACGACAACCGGTGCGGGCACATTGGTCTCAAAGGTCGCATCAATCGTCACTCGCGTTCGATCCTCGACTTCAATCTCCTCCACGTTCCATGTGTACTCCACGAAGTTACGGGAGATGAAAACTTGCTCCTCGGCCAATCCACCCGCTGGCACGGTCAAGAGCAATTCGCTGGGGTCGTGTTCGTCCGAGGAGACTTCGACCAGATACTTGCCGCGAGGCACTCCCCGGAACTCGACCGACCCGTCGTCGCTGATGCTGACGGAGCCTGCTGTTTCTCCCTCCGCTCCGTTCGCCGCCCCCGCACTTGTCGCGATCAGCTCCCGCGTGATTGGATCGCGCAGTTCGACGCTGGCTCCCTGCACGGTTGGTGCGTCGTCCGCGAAGTAGAAGAGTTCATCGACA
>CAUJKL010001012.1 GCA_963204995.1 Planctomycetota bacterium
AGTCAACCAAAAAGGCCATCGGACTCTTGCGAAAGTGGGCTTGGCCAAAGCGTTCCAAGGCAGCTTGCGTGATATCGGTCCATTGCGATACCAGATGGTGCGGGAATCGGCGGACGAGTTGAACCGCCGAGGGTGTATCAAACCCGATCGCAACTAAGCCGTCGATGAGCGGCGATTCTTCGGGAGTGAGTCGACTGCCGACCCGAGCAGACTTCGACGTCAAATAGGCACCACGCTCGAAGACCACCGTGTATTGACCAGGAGCCGCGTGCAACACCGCCGGTTGCCGGACGACTTCGATCGCTTCCAATCTTCGGAGAGTACGCGACACTTTGACCTTCATGTCTCGAACGGCCAATGTTGGAGACAGCCCGAGTAGATCGACAGCCAGTCTTTTCAAATCGAACTTGGGTAACCGACTCTGTCGATACCCAACTTTGAGCAAGAACAGAAATAGTCGCCGCGAAGCCGGGTCGAGCGAACGGTAAAGTTGTATGTCAAATCGCATGCTTCCTCCAGTTGCTTGTACCATCTCCAAGAACACTTTGTCCCAGGAAATCTGCCAAGCCCGACTCGATTTTGGATCGGCTGGTAAACTGTAGCTGAGGAACCCGAAACTAACGCGGCGATACTCGGCACGCGTGGGGTCGTAGCACGCATCGCTCAGATAGCTGACTGCCGATAACCGCTGCAAGGCTGCGGCAAATTGTTGGTATTGGCGACCGCCACGGCGCGAGGTCGCATCAATCAAGCCCATTTGACGCAGGCACCAATGAGGCGTTGCAAATAGGCAGCCATCCGGTTCGGACTGTGCGAGGGTCAGCGCCAGTAGTCCCCACAGATAGAGTTCGTCACCCGAGGATAGTCCCAAGGGCGCGAAAACACGAATGTTGGCCGTGAGCCTTCGACGTTGCGGGTCGGTGTAATCGTACTGAGTGCTGTGAACCAGGTTGGTGGTTAGCGAACTGCGCGACTCCAACGGGCAGAGTGCATGTTCGACCAGCGAGAGCTGACCGACGCCGCTGCCGAGCTGAGTTCGCTGATTCTGCCGTTGCGGTTGCTTTAACATGCTTAAAGCTATTAACACGCACCGGTCAAATTAGGAAGCGACGATTTTGCTTGACGATCCTCACCGTTACGTGGCACGGTTTGTGTTGTGTTCACAGTAACTTGAAGGAGAATTGCCAATGGCAATCGACAATCGCCAACCTACCTCTATCTGCCTGATCAACCAAAAAGGTGGCTGTGGCAAGAGTTCTACCTGCTTTCATTTGGCGGGAGCGTTCGCTGCGATGGGACACCGAGTGCTGCTGGTTGATGCCGATCCTCAAGGATCGATCAGCCAAGCGTTCTTCGGTTCCGATGCAGTCGAACAGATGCCAGCATGGGAAACACTTGCGGCACTATTTGACGATCGCTGCAACCATATCGATCCCTACTCGCTGATTCGACAGACGCATGTCGACGGAATTTACGTTCTCCCGGCGAACCAGCATTTAGCGACCTACAACGCACCGTGCCCTGAACAAGGCGGAGTGATGCAGTTCGCCTTGCGAGACTTTCTGGAGCCGCTCACGTCATTCGGTGTCGTGCTGTTCGATTGCCCGCCGAACTTGTATCAGTGCAGTTGGAATGCGATGATCGCGGCGAAATTCGTGCTGATTCCGATTCCGCCGGAAGACTTCGGGACTCAGGGGATTCGCGCCGTTCACCAAGCCGTTGCGAACGCCCGCGTGCTGAATCCGTCGCTGCGGCGATTGGGGCATTTGATTACTCGTTCTGATCGCCGGATGTTGGTGCATCGTGCGTATGAATCTCGGCTGCGCGACCTGTACGGCGAATTGGTACTGCACACCACGATTCCGGAACTCTCAGCTTTCAAAGTTGCATTGGCGTGCCGTCAGCCAGTACAGATGCACGCAGCCAAGTCCGCTGCTGCCGAAAGAACTAGGGAACTCGTTGATGAAATCGTCGCGAGAATTCAAAACAGAAAACTACAAAAGGAGGCAGCATGAGCACACGCAGTTTGCTGGAGAAGGTGAATTCCAATCTCAATGAGTCCATTGGATTGCGTCCCACGGAATCGCGTCCGCAACTCAGCCCCGTGGCGTTGGCGAGAGACGTTGGACGCAGAGCCAACCGATCGTTTGGACGAATCGAAATCGATCGTGTTCAGCCCGATCCGGATCAGCCCCGTGTGGAGTTCGACCGCGAAGCACTCGAACAGTTGACCGCCAGCATTCGCGACAAGGGGCAGCTTGCACCAATTCGTGTTCGCTGGTCGGACGAGTTGTCAAAGTGGCTCATCATTTCTGGCGAACGTCGATGGCGAGCGGCCAAGCAGGCCGGACTGAAAATTATTGATTGCAGTTTTCAGGAACACGTCTTGAGTTCGACTCAGATTCTTGAAGAGCAACTGATCGAGAACCTACTGCGGGTTGACTTGAAGCCAATTGAAGAGGCAGAGTCGTTTCAGAAGCTGATGGCCGTCAACGAGTGGACGGGCAAAGAGTTGGCATCGGCACTTAACATTAGCCCCACTCGTGTATCGCGAGCATTAGCGCTATTGAAACTTCCGCACGAGATGCGAGTCCGAATCGACGAAGGAGAAATCTCGGCGCGTGCCGGTTACGAACTCTCACGGCTGCCGGAACCGGATCTGAAACAAGTCGCGCAAACAAATCCGACTGTCACTGCCCAACAAGTGCGAGCCGTCAAGCAACGACGCAGTACCGATACCAAGCCGTCGCGAGGCAGCCGCCAGACGTTTCTCTCTGAGAATGGATGGCAGATCGTCGCCACATCGACTCGCAAGGGCACGTATCACGAAATCGAACAGGCACTGAACGAAGCCTTAGAGGAAGTCCGACTGCGGATCGACAATCGCGTCAAGCTCCTGTAACACGACCAGTTTGAACGTCTGAACGGCGGCGGCTCCGCTGGACGCTGCGCCTGCCCTGGACGGGCAGTTCCGCAGGCAGGCTGGGGCCTGCCCGCGTCGGGCTGGACGCCCGCTGTCTCGCTAGGTCGCTCGACAGAGGTTCGAGCCTGCTGGGGCAGGCTGCGAACCTGTTCGGCCTCCGCTGAACGCTGCGGCCGGACGGCGGCTTCGCCGCCGCTCGGATGGTAGAATTGGGCCGCCCGGACGCGGCACCTACGTTAGCATCACGAACGAGCGCCTCAAGTTCCATCTCTGTTGCCGCTCTTTGTCGACTGTTCCACGGCGAATACGATACTTTCTGACGGCACGTGTTTACCAACCGTTAGTAAGTTCACACACGTTGACACTTCGTCACGTTGCACCGTCGCGCACCGAGACGGATTTCACCAAGGACATTGGCTTGCCAAAGGATCACTTCTACTACAAACGACAGCGATACGAAGTGATCGATCGCGTGTTCCTTGGCGGGAAACAGTTCCTGATTGCCAGTCAGCTTTCCGCCGGGACTCGCCGCCGCTATCAGGCGTTTGATCCCCTTGCGGGTCCCTACGGGGCGCTCCGAATTCTTCAGTTCATGCCACGAACAACGGAGTCGTGGAAACGTGTCGATTGCGACCAGGAAGTGAGCCATTATTGCGGCTTGGTTGGGGTGGCTGGTTTTTTGCGGATTGTGGTGTGAAGTTGGATCAAGATGGAGGTTGGTTTGCTTCCAGTTGGTTGGAGCCTTAGTTCAAAATCGCCTCACTGCAGAGTTCTTTGCTCTGCAATGAG
>CAUJKL010001013.1 GCA_963204995.1 Planctomycetota bacterium
GCGTATTGCAAACCGCGGGCAGTTTGGCGGATGTAGTCGATGGCGGTTTCGACCGGCAAAGGACCTTGCTCTTTCAGCACCGAATTCAGATCGCGGCCATCGACCAATTCCATGACCAGATAATGCGCGTCGCCGTGCTGGCCCGCATCGAACGCCGTGACGATATTCGGATGCAGCAGTTTGGCGGCGGCTTCCACTTCGCGATGAAAGCGATCGGCGGAATCCTGGTCGTCGAGCGCCTCGGCGGGCAAGACCTTGATCGCCACGTCGCGTTTCATCCGCGTGTGATGCCCGCGATACACGACGCCCATGCCGCCTTGGCCCACGGTGCCGGTGACCACATATTCGCCGAATCGCTGCGGCGAATCGGCCAGTGAGCCCAGTTGCGTGCCAGATTCGGTGACTTCGGCGGCACTACGAAGGTTGATTGTCTCGTCGATTGGATCGGCTGATGATGCCGAGATGGCTTCGACTCGCCGAATGGCCTGTTGCAATTCGCTCTCGCTGCGAAAACGAGCGTCACCCGATGAGCCCAGCAGTTCGTCGATAAAGCGGTCGGACGATTGCGATTCGAACTGCGTGACAAACGTTTCACATTCGGCACAGATGTCAATCGTGTCCGCGATACGATCCGCTTTCGCAATCGGCAGCTTGCCGAGCGCGAAATCGCAAAGCTGCTGGTCGCTCGGGCAATCCGCATCGGGATGCGGGCACGTTCGCGAGCGAGTAGGCAGCACGTCGTGCGGTGATTCGGATTTGTCGGTGCCCATGACTTACTCACTCCCTTCCTCAAAAAGGTCGGCTAGTTCTTCGCGCAATCGTTTCAGGATACGGAACCGCGCCTTGCGGATCGCGTTTTGTGTCATTCCCAGTTCTTCCGCAACGAGCGAGCTGGGCGCTTCGTCGATCTTGGTGCGCCAAAAGGCTTGCCAGGTCTTGGGCTCGAATTCGGCCTGAACCAACGTGAGTGCAATCGCCAGCAAGCTGTTCTGTTTTGTCGGCTGTGATCCGTCGATCGAAAGGGGCTCGTCCTCGGGCACCTGTTCGATCATGGCATGGGCGGTGCTGCCCCCAGTCGCTTGCGGTCGCCCGCGCAAATCCCGGAAGTAATCGCGGACTTTGTTCCGCGTGATCTGCCATAGCCAACCACGAAATGAGCCGCCCTGCCGTTCGCTGCGAAAGCGGTCGATGTTTCCATGCACAGCAATGAAAACGTCCTGCACTACGTCCGCCGCGACATTCGCATCGACACCACATTGGCGACACCAACCATAGACCAGCGGCGTGTATAAGTGCGCGAATCGCTGCCAGCCGTCGGCGTCGGATCGGCGAATGCGGCTGAGCAGACTCAGCGAGGTGGTTTCCTGCATGAGTAGCTGTGTTGGTTGGAGGACGCGACATGCGAGGCCTTGGACATTTTCAAACGGGGTCAAAAAGGAGTCAATAGAGGGGAATGAGCTTCCAATCAACCAAAGCAACGCGCGCAGGCCCATAGCGCCTGCGCGGGTTGCTGTACGAGCGGCTCCGTCGCCGCTTACGATAACCAATCAATCAACTCGCCATGCAACGTCGTCGGGATATCGGTCTGGTTCTCGAAACGGTCGTCGCCGCCATTGCCGTGGAACTCGATGCGACCCACGGCTTCCCTGTGAAAGGCATCGAGTTGGCGGACGCGGGAAGAATTGGTGTATTTCATCGCCACTTCGTAGTTGCGTCCGTCAACTTGGCGCGCCACCGCATCGTCCGCCCGTTCCGTGCCCGTCACGACCAGTGTGTCGCCGTCGTTGCCATAGATGATGTTGTTGCCGGCACCACCATCCAGGCGGTCGCGTCCGCTACCGCCGTCTAGCTCGTCGACACCGTTGCCACCGAAGATCGCGTCATCCCCGGGGCCGCCTTGCAGATAATTGCGTCCCCCGTCACCGTGAATTGTATCGTTGCCATCTCCTCCATCGATCCGATCATCCCCGTTTCTGCCAAGGATTTCGTCATTCCCCGGCCCGCCGTTAACCACATCGTTTCCGTGACCGGCATCGACGAAGTCGTCCCCCGACCCCGCATCAATCTGGTCCGACTTTCCGTAGAAATCGCTGAAATAGCCGCCCTCTCCGTCGCCGTAGATGCGGTCGTTTCCGCTGCCTCCCACCAGGACATCTTCACCGAACCCACCGTTCAGGACATCGTCGCCGCTGCCGCCATCGAGCGTATTGCGTTCAGGCGTTCCGCTTGGACGGAGCGGGCCACCGATGAGCCGATCATTCCCTGCGTTTCCAACCAGAGTGTCGTCACCTGCTCCGCCGTCGATGAAGTCGTCCCCGCTGCCGCCGACAAGATGGTCATCGCCCTCACCGCCGTGAAGGCGAACCGGCGCGTTCAACACGCTGCCGTCGAAGCGATCGTTCCCCGCCTGGCCGACAAAGGTGACTTGAGAGACTCGATTCGCCATCACTCTTTGTTGCAGCGTTTCGTAGGGACCTTGGACTTCAATCAGCAAGTGGCCGTCAGCTTCCGCACTTATGTTCACTGCATCGTCGTGTTCCGTGCCGTAGATGGACACCTGCGTGAGCCCCCAGCCATCGAAGCTGATGTACGGCACTGAGGGATCCCGAGCCGGCGGATCCCAAGCGTCCGCCACCGCCGTGAGCAATTGGCGATTTTCGAGGCTTTCCAAGACCAATGCACGTTGGGTTTGCTTGCGTCGCCGGCGGGCAAGACGTGTGCGGCGATTCTTTGACGAGCGTTTTCCTTGATTCCACCGAAAGAAGTTCGCGAACATGATTTGGTTCCTTGTGATCTGAGAGTTTCTTGGACGTGACAAGGAAACAACGGGCGAGCGTTCCACCTTTTTTTCGATTTTCACATCGATCGACACAACCCGTGACGGTCCAATGGCATCACACACAGCGGGAGTAAATATTCGCGGAAGGTGTGGATCTTCACGGATCGATCAGGCAGAGAGGGGCTAGATGTTCCATTCCCAAGGGATGCCGATGCGGGCCACAGCCATATCGACGGTCGCAAGAATGGGCTGTGGGGAAACGTCATGGCCGGCGGAGCGGGGCTCGAATGGTACTTCGGTTACAAGCATGCCGAGTCGGATCTCACATGCCAGGATCTTCGCAGCCGCGACCGCTGGTGGGATGACTGCCGCTACATGTTGCAATATCTTTAACGACAACCGAATCCCGTTCTGGGAAATGTGGAACGACAACTCGAAGAGCACGGCCGACGACGACTACTGCTTGTTCAAGTCAGGCGAAGTCTACGTCGTGTACTTGAAGCAGGGCGGCAGGACCGAACTGGACTTGAGTGCTGACACCGGTGAGTTTTCAGTTCGCTGGTATGGCCCGCACAACGGCGGAGACCTCAAGACTGGCACTGTGCCCACAGTTGCCGGTCGGGGAAAGCGTGAGCTGGGATTGCCTCCCGGCACGACCGGTGAAGACTGGGTGGTATTGGTTCGGAAGGAAGCGGATTAACCGAAACACTGTTCACAACCAACGTGGATAACGTCGCGACCATTTTGATACCGGTTGGTTACGACTGTTCAAGTCTGAGTTGTACGTCTGGAGGATTCACCATGAAGACGATCCCCTTGTTGGCTGCAATTTTCCTTGGCGTCTTCCTGAGCGACGCCGACGCGCAAGATTTGCGACCGGCGGCACCGACGGTCAGGGCGGATGCTCGTCTCGCGCCGCCGACGGGTCGCATCGACATGGTCCTCGACTCGGACATTTTTCAGAGAATTCCCGCTTCTTGCGACACATTTTCCGGCGCACGGCATATCGACTAGCAATGACATCAAGCTCAAACTGACTATCTGTCTGTTTGGCAGACCCGTTACGAAAAACCATGATGCAGAAAAGGCAATTGCCGTGACTTTTACCTCGTACGCCTAGAAGTCGTGTCAATCGACGGTGTTGATCGGGACGTTTCTGTTTATCGTGAGCAGCGCGTTCTGTCCCAACGCGTTCGCTGCGGATTCCGTCCCGGCGTGGCAGCCACACGAAATTAGGCTCACCGCATCGCGGCAACATCCCTGGTGGGAGTTCCCGGTTCGCGTGACGTTTGCTCGCCGCAGTGGGCAGGATACATCGATCACGGTCGAAGCGTTTTGGGACGGAGACAACACTTGGGTCGTGCGCGCAGCATTGCCGCAGGCCGGAACGTGGACGTGGCGAAGCGAGTCGGACGACGCGGGACTGAATGGCCGTAGCGGCGTGATCGAAGTCGTTGCGCCGACCGCCGAGCAGATCGACGCGAATCCAAATCTGCACGGTCAGCTTCGCATTGCCGAGAATCGACGGTATTTCAAGTACGCCGACGGCACGCCGTTTTTTCTTTTGGCGGACACGTTGTGGGCGGGAAATACATCGCGCTGCGGATTGGGCGAGAAAAACGATGGCCCATTCTTTCGACATCTTGCGGATCGGAAGGAGAAGGGATTCACGGCGATCCTGATGCAATACTTTCACGGCTACGGAGACTATCCGGAGTCGCCGGGACATCGTAACGAAGGAGGCAAGCCGTATCTCGACATCGAAACAAAGCCATTGAACCCTGCGCATTTTCAGTCGCTCGACGTGCGCATGCAAGCGCTGTGGGAACACGGTTTCGTGGCCGCGATTCCCGCGACGTGGTGGGGCAAGACGAACAGCTGCGTCTTTACGCCCCAAGACGCGCGGCGGA
>CAUJKL010001014.1 GCA_963204995.1 Planctomycetota bacterium
TGCGGAAGCCGTGCCCGCGTTACTTGCCAAGGGCATTCGCGACTTCCGGATCGAACTGCTTAGCGATGACGAGATTTCCATTGGCCGTGTGCTGACACTGTATCGCGATCTTCTCGCGGATCGAGTCACGGCCGGAGAAGTGTGGCGACAGTTGCAGGCCAGTAACCGCGTCGGTGTCACGCGAGGAACACTGGAGGAGCGGCGTAATCCGCTGGCGATTCTTTAGTCGTCGAACACGACACGACGAAGGAGAAGGGCCAACGAATATAGGGAGACGACGAATGATGAAAACGATCCCCAGAAGCCATTCGTCGTCTCCCTATATTCGTTGGACATATGCGTTGGACATATGCGTTGGACGAAAGCTCCCTAATTCTGACGACGAGCTTGTAGTGCCATGTCCGGGAAATCGGTGAAGAATCCATCGACTTTGGCATCGACAAAGAAGAGCTTCACGAGTTCGTCAAAGCTGGCGGTGTAGTCCGGCAGCGCATCGGCGCGCAGCGTGTAAGGGTGAACGACGAGCCCGTGTTGATGAGCCACTTCGACGAGCGACGTGACGATGAGGTCTCCGTTCTTTTGGCGACCACGGATAACGTCGTCCATGCGTGGGCCGATGCCTTCCGCGTACTCGGCGATCTCGCTTATCGCCTTCGTAAGTTCTTGGCGCGCGAAGTCAAAGTCGACTTCTTTCCAGTCGTTCTTGCCGAGTAACTGCACGAGCCGCAACTGGCAGTTCAACTCCTGTCGAATCCGTTTCGTTTCGACAACTTCGAAGCACTGGACGTAGGCCGCATCGCTTCGCTGGCAATAGCCGTAGCGGTCGAGCACCTCCAGCACGATCTTGCTAATGTCTTTGCCTTCGCCTCGATGCCAGGCCGGAGCTTTGATCTCTGTGTAGATCCCTGCCTCGCGCCCAGACGACTTGTTCAAGCCTTGAATCAACTCCAGCTCTTCGGCCAGCGTGGGGATCGTGAAATGCGAGGTACGAGGAGGAAATCGCTTCGGGAACACGGGCTTCTTTGTCTTGGCATCGACTCGCTCGCTCGCCCGAAGCTGCTGGACTTCGGCCAACGTGAAGTCAATCGCGTAGTATCGTCCGTCAACACGTCGACGGTCGGGAAACACTTCCGCCACGTTCGACACGGTATCGAGATGGATATCGTGCAAGACGATGGGTTGATCATCTTTAGTGAGTACGACGTCTTGTTCGAGATACTCCGCGCCCATGCCATGTGCCAGAGCCTTCGCGGCCAGCGTATGTTCGGGCAAGTAACCGGAGGCACCGCGGTGTGCGATTACGATAGGTGTTTCAGCGTTAACCATTTGGATACTCGTGACAATTAGTAGGGCAAGCAACACTCTTATAATCTGCATCGTTGACTTTCTGTTCGGACTTCGAATTCCGCCGGACATTCTGACTTGCTGCGGGCGACAGCGTCAACTGTTGTTGGTCATCGCTTTTCCTCAGCGCGCGTGATACCATCCGCCACCATCGACCGGGCCTAACGAATTGATTAGTCTGGCAGACGGTTTACGCGAGGAATAGCTGTAGCGAATGATCTCCTGAGCGTTCCGTGCCGGATGGGAATAGGTTCATGAAGACAAAACGGGCAGTCAAACAGGAGCCACAATTCAACCGCTACCCCTGGTATGCCGTGCGAATCTGGCATGGTATGCGGCTCGGCGATTTCTTTCGACTGCTATGGAAGAACCGCTTTCGCGTTCATCCCGTGCATTGGAAACGAGTCTTCACCGTGACACTGGCCGGCGGGATGAACTCGACGTTCAGCGTGCTCCAAAGCCTTGTCTACAGTCGCCGGATCGAAAACACGGTCGTTCAGTTGCCTCCGCTATTTATCATCGGGCATTGGCGAAGTGGGACCACGCATCTGCACGAGTTGCTGGTGCGTGACAAGCAGTTTGCGTTTCCGACGACTTACCAGTGCTTCTTGCCTCATCATTTCTTGTTGACCGAGTGGTTTCTGCCGATGCTGCTGCGGTTCATGTTGCCTTCCAAACGCCCGATGGACAATATGGCGATGGGATTCGACCATCCACAGGAAGACGAGTTCGCACTGTGTTCACTGGGCGCGCCCACGCCTTACTTCCGCATGGCCTTTCCCAATCACGGCCCGGTTTACCAGGAATTCCTGGATATGCACGACGTCGACGAGCGGGATCTGCAACGGTTCAAGCGAGCTCTACAGACATTCGTCAAAGCGCTGACTTATCGTGACAACCGCCAGTTGGTACTCAAATCACCGCCGCACACGGGCCGCATTGAACTGCTGGCCGAACTGTTTCCAGGAGCAAAGTTCATTCACATTGTGCGCGACCCACACCTGCTGTTCGCCTCGGCGAGACGAACTTGGCAAGCCATGGACAGCGTGCAGAGTTTTCAAAAGCCCCAGCATGACGATTTGGACGAATACGTACTGAATAGTCTAGAGCGAATGTACGGCGGATTCGAACGGCAGCGCGAGCGGATCGATCCGGCAAGCATTTGCGATCTGCGTTACGAAGACCTGGCGCGCGACCCCATCGGCCAACTGAAGGCCGTGTACAAGACGCTCGATCTGGGTGACTTTGAGGCCGTTCGTTCGGATCTCGAAGCTTATGTCGCCCAGCAAAAGAACTACCAGCCAGGCAACCACGAGTTGACGCCCGAGTTGGCGGCGGAAGTCGACCGTCGCTGGAGCAGCTACCGTGAAAAATACGGTTACGCTGCGTCGATCGAGCATTAGTTGTCGCCTAGAGGTAGGACGGGTCTCCAGGCCCGTTCGTCGTAAAACGGGCCTGGAGACCCGTTCTACGACCCTTATGTTTCCGACATCGCTAATCTAGAAATGATACTTCGCGCAGGCGACTTGGATTCCCGGACTGACTTCGATGATCAGTCCGACTTCCCCGCGGTTCGGTCGCAGATCGTGCTTCGCGGCTTGCCAAGCATAGGCCAGCGACGAAGTAAACAAGTCCTTGTCCCTCGCGGCGACATCCACGATCGGCAAGTCCCCAAGCTCTAGCACTTCCATCAGCCGCGACGAGAACGACGAAGAGAATTGCGGCGGCAGGACGAGCGTGGGGCGAACCGCGTCCGGTTCTTCGCTGGCCAGGAACTCGCGAACCGACGCGGCGATGCACTTCCAATAGTAGGCATCGAGCTGCGGGTCTCGTTCCATTTGCAAATACGGTCGACCGTCGGTCAGCCGCGAGTCGCAGCGAAATGCGCCGATGTAGTCGGTGAAGTACTTGATCACGAGCCGGCCGAAGCCTTCTTCAGTCGGCCGCCCGTCGTCCAGGATCATGGCCGACGCGGTCTCTTGGACGCCGCGCAGATCGCTTGGCCGGACGTGCGTGTTGTTTTCGATCTCGGCAGCGACGACCATCACCCGCCGGTACTTGTCGGCGATGATCGCTTGGCGGGCGACGTCACACGCGTTCAACGTTCCCATCGCACTGTTAACGATGTCAAAGGCAAACGTCTTGCGGGTCGATAACGGATCAACGTCCGCGTTCAGCCCCAGTTCGCCCGCGATGATGGCGGCGACCGCAGGTTCGGATAAAAACTCGGAGCGATAGACGCCGGTGAATATCAGCAGTTCAATGTCCTCGCGGCGATACTGCGACCGTTCGAGACATTGCTCGGCGGCGGCGACGGCCAGCGACACGGTGTCCGTATCATCTGGCTGCCGATCGACGGGGACGACGCCGACGCTTTCAATGCGGGCGCAGGGAGCGGTGCCTTGCGGCGAAGCTTTGCGCCGCTGGGGCGAGCGATCGCCGTTTGGCTTGCGGCCGCTGGCTTGGGCTTGTCGCAAGCGAACGGGCAAGTCGTCGAGAGTGTAGAGTGCCGTCCCCACGGTTTGGCCGGAGGCGGAGATGGGGAACATGATTTGCTGATCGGACTGGATCTGGCCGTCGAGAATGGCGTCCCAGAGGGCCACGAAGTGACTGGTCGAGGCCGTGTTGCCGCGCTCGGCGAGATTGTTGATCGTGTTCGCTCGGAGAGTCTTGTTGGCCAACAAGTTCATCGCTTGCGTGGCCGCCTTGATGGACGACTCGGACGTTTGGTGCATGATGACGTGGTCAGCCGTATCGCGCGACCAGAGGTTGACGGCACAGGTCGAAGCGGCATGCAAGACAGAATGCCTGATGGCTACGGAAGCGAGTTTGCTGGGTTGCGAGTACATGATCGCGCCGCCGTGTGGCTGGTCA
Source organism: Planctomycetota bacterium (assembly GCA_963204995.1). Taxonomy (GTDB): domain Bacteria; phylum Planctomycetota; class Planctomycetia; order Pirellulales; family Pirellulaceae. Next base: position 4,219 of record CAUJKL010001014.1, read on the forward strand.
GTCGCCTTGCCGATACATAGATCGCCGTAGTGACCCAACGTGTAAAGATTGATGTCGTGAAAGCCGACCGTGTCGTCGAGCGCATTCTCCAGCATCACCGCTGCCCCCGCGTCGCCGAGCGTCAAACAGGCGAGGCGTTCGTCTTTGAACCCCGCGATCTCCTGTTGGGCCGTCTTGGTCAAGTGCGTGATGTACTCGCCGCTCACGACCAGCGCGCACTGAACGCGGCCAGAAGCCAGATACGCCTGCGCGAGGTGGATCGCCGTGAACATGCCCGCACAAGCGTTGCTAATGTCGAAGGCCAGCGCGTTGTCGCAACCGAAGTGTTTCTTCAGGCGGATGGCCGTACTGGGCTCGAAGGACATGCGGTCGGGACCGTCGTGCCGAGAAATGCTGCAGCAAATCAGCAGGTCGATGTCGTCGGCTGTTCGGCTTGACGAAGCCAGACACTGCTCGATGGCCTTGGTCGCCAGATCGATGGAGAACTCGGTCGTGCCGGCCTCGCGACGGTTGCGGATGCCGGTAATCAATTCCAAGGGAAACGTCACCTCGCGCGTACACGCCTGCAAGACCTCGTCGGTGGAAACGACCTTGGTCGGCAGATACACCCCCAGGGACTCGATGACCATCTTCCTCGCCTTCGCGGGATCGGCGACGATTGCTGCATCGGCATGACCGGCCTGCGGTTTGCCCGGCCGGACCAGCGGCGGATGATTTGGTGATCGAAGCAACTCCGCCATCTCGGCGATCGAAGGATGAGCCACGACTATCGCGGGCGTCATGTGATAGCCATTCTCGATCACCATCGCCGCTACCTTCACTCGGTCGGCGGCACCGCCTCCCCAACTGCCGACGTTTTCGAAGATGCCGATGTCTTTCGTCTTGAGCGCTTCGCGCCACGCCTCCAGCAGTTGCTCTTCGAGCGAATCGCGCGGCGGCGTTTTCAACTCGGCCAACAACTGTGTGCGGTCCACCTCGCCGCGATCCGTGAGCGGGATGCTAGTCAGCGGCAACAACGCCAGCGAATCGGCACCGTCGAAATGTCGCTTCAAGACCTGGCGGAGAGCGATTAGGCTGGGCATCGAGTCGGCCTGCGGCACGAAACATCCGACCAGACTCGGCGATCCGTTCTCTTGGCAATACTCGAATGCCTCGACCTGGCGAATCGACGCCAGCGCGCCGAGTGCCGCGCGGACTTCGTCTTCTTTGGTTCTGCACAAGGTGTGCGAGAGACCGCCGTCCTGGCCGATCTCGTCGGCAGCGGGCTGGACCACGACTCCCAAGGCGTGGCAGCATGAGGCCAGATGACGGCTGAGCGATTCGATCGTGGGATGCTGCATGACGATGTCGGGCGACAGCGGAAATTCCAGCCATCGCTCCAAGTCCATCGAAATCTCCATCGCGATCAGCGAGTCGACGCCGAGCAGCGCCAGCGACTTGTTGACGTCGATGCGGTCTGCTGCCACCTTCATCTTGTGCGCCAGCTGCTGTACAAGCCAGTGCCTAATGCTGCGGCAAACCGCTTGCTCCCGCGCCGTCATCGCTGGTCCGTTGGTGTCTGGCGTCGCGGTCGCACTCGCACTCGCTTCGGCGATGTCCGTCGACACCCATTTGGCAACCACCTTGAGTTCGTCCCGCTGAAAGTCATCACGGCACGCCGTCCGCTTGATCTTGCCGCTGGTGGTCCGCGGGATACTGTGTGGCCGGACCAGCACGATGGCGTAGGGGACCAATTCGTGATTGTTGCTTATCTGAGAAGCGATCTCGGCCATCACTTCATCGGTGTCGATGTCGGATTGCCCGCGTTCGACTTCGTGAACGAGAACCAAACGCTCTTCATCTTTAACTCGCACCGAGAACGCGGCACCCGCAGACGAGCGAAGCGATTCGGAACAACCTTCGGCAGTCCGCTCGATGTCCTGCGAATAGTGATTTTGGCCGCGGATGACGATCACGTCCTTGAGTCGTCCGGTAACGTACAGCTGGCCCGCGTGGATAAAACCTAAGTCGCCAGTACGCAAGTACGGTCCCCGCTCGGAGTCGTGCAGGCCGCCGCCAAACATCTCTTCGGTCAACTCGGGGCGGTTCCAGTATCCTCGCGCCACGCTGGGACCGCACGTCCAAATCTCGCCGACTCGGTCATTCGCGCATCGCCGTTGCGTCTCCGGATCCACGATGACGACGTCGGTGCCGGGCGTCGCAAGTCCGCAGGCGATGAACGCCTGGCCGTCGCGGCCAGTCACCTCTACCCGATTCTCTCGGAGCTTCTGCGGGCAGACGTGTATCACGGTCGGAGCAGCGGCTCCGGTCCCGCCGGTGATCATCAACGTCGACTCGGCCATTCCGTAACAAGGATAGAAGGCTTCACGCCGGAAACCGCAGGGGGCGAACGTATCGGCGAACTTGCCGAGCACCTCGTCGCTGATGGGCTCCGCACCGCAGAACGCCGTTCGCCAACTGCTTAAATCCAATTCGGCCCGCTGCTCGGCGCTGATCTTCTCCGTGCATAGTTGGTACGCAAACGTCGGTCCGCCGCTGATGGTTCCCCGGTATTGCGTGATCGCCTTGAGCCAGCGGACGGGGTTTTGCACGAACGAAACGGGCGACATCAGCGTGGTCCGTGCTCCCACGAACATCGGTTCGAGGATGCCGCCGATCAGTCCCATGTCGTGAAACATCGGCAGCCACGTCACACCCATGCCGTCGGGGTCAATACGAAACCCATCGCGAATGGCCGACAGGTTGTGAATCAGGTTGCCGTGTGTGACCATCACTCCCTTGGGATCGCCCGTGGAGCCGGACGTGTACTGCAAGAAGGCGATGGAGTTCGCGTTCAACGACGTGTCGGGGCCTGAAAAGTCGTTGTTCACCGGCCTGTCGTCGGTCGTCAGCCAGCGTAGCGCCCGCAGTTCGGAAATCGAGTCGAATTGGTGCTCGATGCTGGTGTGGACGTCGGTGGTGGTCAGTGCCAGCGTAGCGCCCGAATCGGCCATGATCTTCTGCAGCAGATCGCAAGCCCGCTTTCGGCGCGGCGGTTGCGTCGGGACGGCGATCACACCAGCATGCAGGCAGCCCAAGAACGCGGCGACATATTCCAAACCCGGGTCGTAAACCAGCAAGGCCCGCGTGCCCACGTCGACGTGCGACCGCAGCAGTGCAGCGATGTTGGCCACTCGCCGTTCGAGCATCTCGTACGTCCACTCGATCGGCTGCGTATCTCCGTCGCCCAGGAATACGTACGCCAATTCGTGCGGCTGCCGCACCGCCCACTCGCGAAGTACATCGATAATGGTTCCCTTATCGGATAAGGAGTGGCATGGCGTTGGGTCCGATTCGAAGGTTCGTCTTGGCATCAGCAAATCCGCATGCAGTAATCTTGACAACACCTCGGACGCCGCTGAGAGCATGCCAAGGGAGCGAAGTGGAGAGCCCGTTCGTTGATGAATAGTTAGATGATGATCGAGATAATGTTCTCGATTTGAACCTATCATCCTAGTCTTTTGCAGCGGGCGTCGCGAGCGGCAATTCGAAACAGGCAATCTCTTGTTCGTTGCGAGCCAATAAGAAAGCACCCGCCAGCGTCGGATAGTTCCAGGTCCGCGAAGTGAGTGCCGCCAGCCGGGCAACTTCCACGCAGCGGGTCGGATTGGCCTCGACCAGTACCACGTCGCCCGACTCGGCTTGCACCAACAACAAGTCGTCAACCAACAGAACCTGACCGTGACCAAATCCCCGTTCCTTCCACCGCCGAGCGTGTGCGGCAATGTCAACGCACTCCAGCAAGCCGTCGCTCAATCCATAGGCGTGCCCGTCACGCACAACGACCGACGTCGCCTTGGTCCTCAATAGACTCGGTTCGTGCCACAACTCATTCACACGCCAAGTTTCTCCCGCCTTGCCTATTTCCCATAATTGTGCGCCGTTACCATAGCCTTTGGTCAACAACAATTGTCGATCCGAGACCGGCACCGGCTGTGACGTGTTGGACGAGACGGACGACCACGGATGCTCCCACAAGATCGACCCGTCGATCGGATCGTGAGCCGTGACGCTGCTGTGATTCACGATCAGGATCTGACGCTGGCCACCGAGCGTCGCGATGGTGGGCGAAGAATAACCGGACGCGTCGTGACCCGCCTTCCACACCACTTCGCCCGTTCGTTTGTCGTACGCGACAAGCGTCGCGAACTCGGGTCCATCGTCATGACCGGTCGTGACCAAGACCTTGTCATCCAGTATCAGCGGCGACACGGCAATCCCCCAGCGCAGCGTTTCCGCGTCGTTTTCTTCGAGGACATCGTGCGTCCAAAGTCGGCTGCCGGTCTGCAAGTCCAGACAGTTCAACACGCCGGTCGCACCCATCGTATAGACCTTGCCCTCGTCCACGGACGGCGTGGCCCGCGGTCCAATGCCACCGATGGACGATGCAAAGCGAATCGGATCGGAATGCGTCCACAACACGTCGCCGGTCGGCAAGTCGTAACAGACGACCAGCTCCAGATCGCCGGATTGCTGCTGAGTCAAAGCGACTTGGCCAACCACTGCAAACGATGAAAACCCCGCATCCTCGCCGATCGATCGCCGCCAGAGCAGCCGAGGCGCGCGAGTCGACCAATCTCGAAACAATCGCACATCTTTAATGACTGCGGAACGCTCCCGTCCGAGGAAGCCGGGAGAATCGTGAAGACTCGATGTAGCGTCGATCGGTGCATCGTCCGTCGGCCGCTCGCCGACAACTAGCTGTTCGAAACTCGATTGAGTCGACCACCGCCAAGTCAGAATTGGTATCAGGTCTCCTGTGTATGCGCGAATCCGCAAGAGTGATACGGCGAGCAGCACGCACGCCGCCAACGAGGCCAATAAGATGCATCGCGGTCGCCGCGCGATCCGCGAACCGAAGGCCAGCCAGATCGCAAACCAAACCGATGAGACGCCAATCACCGAGGCCGTGGCGATGACTCGCGTCGAACCCGTCAAGTGCGGCCACGTCCAGAACAACACTAACGTAACCACCGACAAGGCGGCGTTCAGTAACATGGGGCGGTAGCGGATTCGCTGCCCGCGCGCGGACAGCGACCGCTGTCGCTCCGACTCGGGTTGAGCGTCACTCGCGTTGGAAGTGGTCTCGCGTGGCATCCTCGCATCCTCAAGTGATGGTTGCGGCCCCGCAAAACAATCTCGGCAGAAGATGGCGTGATGGTTGTTTGGCGTGGGCTTCCAGTGTGTGCTAGGCAACTGTCCCTTCAGTGTACCTTGGACGTCACTCAGATAAGTCGCTGTCGGGAAACTTCCCAAGGAAACTGCGAGTCGGCGATTCTTGTGTGCTTCATCACTGACTGGCCGCGTCACCGCGTCTCTTTCAGCTTAGAGCCAGCCATGCGCCGCGAGATGTTCGCAGACTTCATCTTCAAACTTGATTTCTTTGTGCCGGTTCATTCATCGTGTCCTGGATACTGCACAGGTTTCGTGCCTACCTCTTTTGCCACTCTTGGGTAGACAACACCTTGTTGCGGATCGTGCGGGCGTTTTTGGGTTTTCGTAACTTTGAATACCCACTCATCGCCGAAGTCAAACAAGTAAAAAAGCGATTTCTTGGGCGGCAGTGGAAACAAGTCATTCAGTGTCGTCGTGAATACTCGGCCCTCGTCTTCATCAATAAAATCGCGATTACGACTCCTGTCATCTCTGGAAATGTAGAACGCATACAGATGGTCATTATCGAAATTAACGGCCGTCTGAATGGCAAAATGCAATCGTTCGAGAGTGGACGTCGGATCGATTTCGATTTCGGCGGCCCATTCGTCTTCGTATCGCAGTAGCTTTACACGTAGCGTCCAAATCATCTGATCTCCCTGTATGTGCGGTTTGGTGCCGTCTCCTGATAAGCAGCTTTTCACACGTCGATCTTACCATTGACGGTCGCGGAAACTAGGGCGGTGTGTCCCGATGAGCGGCCCGTCGCTAGCCGCCGATGTCAGCGTGGGGAAGAGAAGTGGGAAAGTCCAATACTCGGCTAATTGAACTTATCCCCTGGTCCATCTATCCGGCCGCGAGGTTGTGGACGCTACTACATCGCGATGCACTGCGCTTTAACCAGCCGTTTCGCATCTGGCGGCAAGCCGTCACGGGGATGATGGTTCCGCATCACCACAGGCACGCCCCGCCGACGGCACGCTGGCAACAACCAGGAGTAAGCATCGCGCGATCAATTATTGTCGTAGCGAAACTCGTCAAGAGTTTCGGCTACCCGCAATTCCGAAAGTCTCGACGACTTTCGCTACGGCCAAATCGGACAATTATTTCCCGCACGATGCTAACGCTCAGAAAATAACTTCCCTGGTTTTACGGCAATTAGCCCTCAGGATACCGCGAAACAAGAAAGTTATTTTGTGAGCATTGCTACAATCATTCCTGCCACCAGTCCCCCTTGGGTGCGGTGTCACGAACAAATAGATCAATCAGTTCGTCGATCTCTTTCCAGTTGTCGTCGGTGTCGTCGTATTCAAACCCCGGCGTTGAAGTTGTAAACGCAGGATAACCGATCGCTAATTCTTGCCGTGGGTCGACAGAAGATCTGGCGTCGGAACGCGGCACTGTTTGAGATTTCGGGACTGCTGCGGGTATCTCGCGGTAGTAACCGCTGGGCGACAAGCCGCTCGCAATACGCTCACCTTCGGCGGTGCCGCCATTGAGATGGTTTATGATGATCAACGCATCAATGGGTGATACGGAGCCGTCGTCATTCACGTCGTACCAAGCGTCCGGATCGCCGATGAGCCCGGCTAATGCTCCCGAACCGTCGCTGTTTAGCCGGTTGATGATAACCAGCACATCAAGCGGTTCGATCGTCATGTTTCCGTTGACGTCCAGTGGCATCGAATGGTGATACCAATCATTCTTTCCACGTACCAAGATCGTGATGACTGCCTCTGTCTTACCGCCGTCACCATCATTAACCTCGTAGGCGATTGTCTCGGTCATCGAATCCAACCGCCCCATCGCCTGAATACTTGCAACCTGCGAGGGATCATACGTCAACCAAATTGAGCCGCTGATGATTTCAAACCCTACGGCTCCAAGTGGCACGACGCTCGCGTTTGTGATGCTGACAGACGCAGTCTCCAATCCCTCGATATCCATTACCGGCAATAGAACGCGGATCGAAGTGTCCTCGTCTGTCTCCGCTTCTAAAGCTTGAGCGACCGGCTGATCATTCACGGGAGTTACGCTGATCGTTATGACCTGACGGATTACAGCATTGTCTTCGGTCGTGCTGAAATCATTGTCGAGACCGGCGTCCTCTAACTGCAAGATCACGTCGCTTGTTCCGAACGCGTTGGGTAGCGGTGTCACTGAAAGGCGACCGATACCACTAACTGCGTCATACTCAACGCCGGTGAAAGTAAATGGCTTGAGTCGGAAGTCGCTGATGACCGTAAATCGCACTTGCTGGTTCTCTCGACCGCCCGGTGTCACGTCGCTAACGTCGATCGTGAACGCTGGACAAATCAAAGGGGTCAGGACTCATTGACGGGACGTTCGGCGCGTGTTATATTTCCCTGCATGCCCAGACCTAAACGAGCCGACGAAGCGGACGGAATCTATCATGCCTTGAACCGAGGCAATGCGCGGGCGGACGTGTTT
>CAUJKL010001015.1 GCA_963204995.1 Planctomycetota bacterium
TATTTGGACTGCTGTGACTTGTCACAGCTTTCGTCTGCGGCAGAGCCGCTTTCACGTAGCCCGCATTTCTCAACACATCGGTCGGGCAGGTCTCGGCTACGACTTGCAAGCTCCGCTGAAATCAAACGTCTGGCAAATGTATCGCCAGACGCGAGTGGCAACGGTTTGATAGCCGGTGTGGATCTTGGCTTGGCCGGTGTGTTGTAAAAGAGTGGCTCGAGAATGTCGTTGAAGAAGTTGGGGGTATCTGACTTGCGTGACAAAGCGGACTGATTTGCCAATCGCCGGAGAAAATCGTGCGGGCCGGTTCCCCAACCCTGCCCCTTGACCACGCCGAGCCAGCCTTTCTTTTGCACAAAGTAGAGAAACACGATCTGACCCAGTCCGCGGTGCTGACGTGCTTCTCGGGGATTCATGGGATCAAAGGGCCTTTCGGACGGCGCGGGCGGATCCGACTGATCGTCATAGTTTCACGACTCCTTTGCAGTCCGGGTAGGCGGTGCAGCCCCAGAACTGCTGGCCAGCGTTCTTGCCAGTCTTGGCGGTGCGCAGGACCATGGGTTTGGAGCATTGCGGGCAATTTGGGATGTGATCGGGCGGATGGGACGGATCGGGCTGGTTTTTCTTTCGCTGGCGTTCGGCGAGGCGGGCGGTGGCCAGTTGTTCGCTGTAGCCGCCGTCCTCGATGAAGGCTCGTTCGAGGGCGGCGATTTGCTGGTCGAGCAGGTAGTTGGCCTGATGGATGAGGCAGATGGTCGCGTTGGCGCGCACGGCAGGTTCGGTGTGTTCCAGCCACCGGGCGTAGAGCGCCCAGCGCTCGTGATCGGTCAGATCAGTCAGATCCGACTGATGAGGCCGAACTTGTTTGAACTCCCGCGGAACTTGGCGGACGGCGAGCGCTTCGGGCGCGTCGGGTTTCCATTGCGGAAGATGCCGGTGACGCAAGTAGTCCTCGTAGTCCAGCAGCAGTTCTTCGAGACTGGCACGGGCCACGTTGAGCAGGCGCAATTCGGTCTGCGACGAGGTGGCTGCGGCGCGGCTGCCTTCGGCAATGTTCTGCCGCCCGGATCGTGCGGCCTGAACCATCTGGTCCACCGTGCGAGAGCGGGCGTCGAGGAACTTTTCGCAAAACCAATAGGTGGCGTCGTAGATGATGGTGGCGGTTTGAAAACTGCACGTTGTTCGGTAGCCACCGCTGGGACGAAACTTACTCACGCTCGCCTCCGTTGCCGTCGTGCGGGACAAGCCAAGATGACAGGATGACTTCGCGCGGGGCGAGCGACCGGCTGGCGTGAGCCGCGGGACCGGTCTGAAAACACTCGGGCTTCTTCAAGGACGCTGCGACTTTCTTCGCGGTCGCTTTCGGCAGCGAACCATCCTCAATCAGGCGGATGACCTTGCCGACGAATTCCTCGTCGTCCTCGGTGAACTGCTGATAGCGGCGAACGGCTTTGCCCTTGAGCCGTTTAGAGATGTAGGCGTCGTCGGGGCTGCCGCGGTGCGTGGACACTGCCTGCTCGGCTTCGGCGGTGGTGGCAACGACAAACGCGACTTTGTTGCGGTCGAGAAGTTCGTCGAATTTCCGCGGGATGGGCTGCCGCAATTCTTTGTTGTCTGTCGGCTTCAAGATTCTTGCTGCGCTCATGAAGTCCAGTTCGACCGTCGGCTGATTGCCTGACGCACCGAGACACTTCAAGCCCTGTTGCTTCAAATCTTCGCCGTAGTATCGCTCAATCTCGTTACGTGTGCGGCGGATCATCAGGAACTTGAGGTAGAGTTCGTAGGGCATGAACTGAGCGAAAGGTGATTTGACTTCGATGGTCGTGATGAATGCCAGGTCAGAGGAGTGCGCCGCAGATGCAGATGGCGACGGTTGCTCGGCCATACTCATGGCTTTCGTTCCACGGGATTATCTGAGCTTGTTCAAGCGGCAGAGGATGGCAGCAAACGGCGCGATGGTGGCGAGTCTCGATGAGAACTTCGCGACGGATTGCAACTGGGATCGCTGGGCGGTTGTTGCTCATCTTTGCAAGTCCACAAGTGTTCAATGAAGTGACGGATTCGTACCTCCAATACCAGCTCCCCTTCACAACAGCAGAAGCGTTGCACATCGAGCCGAGCGACCACAATGCCTCCCCACTACGTGCCGCAGTTTACCTTGTCCCGCAGCGGGAATCTACCACGAGATTTGCCGACTTAGAATCGCCCCAAGTGTCGAGGAGATGGCACTTACACGCTGAAATCAAACGTCTGGCAAATGTATCGCCAGACGCGAGTGGCAACAGTTTGATAGCCGGTGTGGATTTTGGCTTGGCCGGTGACTCCGATCAGCAACTCGTTGGCGTCGGATTGGATTGCAGCGTTGGCTTGATAGGTCGTGGTCAGCGGACGCTCTTGGCCGGAGGCATCTGTCTGTGTAATCACGTCGCCGCCGTTCTTGCTGGACAGGCCTTTCGGTGTGATCTTCATGTCGAGTCGTGAGACTTGATCCAACTGAGTGCGGAGTCGTTGTCCCGGAAGCTGCTTGACGAAGATCTCGATGCTTTGGCCGGGATGGACGAACTCGATGTCGCCTTGATCGATCGCCAGGACGGCTTCCACGTTCTTCGGGTCGCCGACCTGGCAGATCGGCGTGCCTTCGACGAGATACGCGTGGGTGTTGTGTTGATCAAATGTCGATCCGTACCAGGTCGGCAGACGGCTGCGATCGTCTTGCGGCTTTGCGATCGACGGAGGAGGGATGATCACACCTGTAATTGGCGCAACAACTCGCATCAAATCGAGTTCTTGTTGCCGCCGCAAGATTTGATCGTCGACCGCGACAATCGACTCCTCGACTTCGGCAATCTCCAACACCGCCGAATCGTCTTCAAATGCTCGCTGCCGGAGACTCGCCAACTTCGTTTCGAGCCCGCGTTTCTCGCCGGCGAGACGAACGAGCGTAATCTTCAAGTCGACATCATCGAGCGTGATGATGGGTTCACCTGCCTGCACGCTCTGGCCTGGCTTCGCGTGAATCTGTTGTAGCTCGCCGGGTGATTCGACGTAGACCGATGCAGCGCCACGAGGCTGGATGTAAAAACCGCAGCGGACGTAGTGCGGAATCGGCAGCAGGAAGACTGCCAACACTCCCAACACTGCGACCGCAGCACTGGCAAACATTCGAGGCTTCTTCACCCGATCGATCCTCCCAGGCACATAAAAGAACTTGCCGAGCTTCCACAGCGGCTGAAAGATGAGTCCCCCGACTGCCATCACCGTGATCAGCTTCCCAATGATCTGCAATCCGTAGGGCTCGAAGACGATGTACAGAAACCACAAGATCGCGGCCATCACGACCCACTTATAGATCGCCGCCGCGACGGTGTAGATCGCGAACAGCCACTGGCGACGTTGCGGCAAGAACGGATCGGGCGTTTCGGGAAGTCCGAGCGTCCAGGCGGCCAACTTGCTTTGCAGGATCGTGGTCGCTTTTTGGCGAAGGTTCGGAATCTCGATGAGGTCGGACAAGATGTAGTATCCGTCGTATCGCAGCAATGGATTCGCGTTGAACATCAGCGTACTGACCGACGAGATGAACATTACGTTCAAGCAGAGGTAGTTCAGCAAACCAGGCTGCGTAAACCACCACACGAAGGTGCAGACCGAGGCGAGAACGATCTCGACGTACATGCCAGCCGCCCCGATCGCCGCCCGCTGCCACTTGCTCGGCAACATCCACGAATCGGAGACGTTGCAGTACAAGCAAGGCGTCAGGACGAGGAGCATTGCTCCCATCTCGTGGCACTCGCCCCCAAAGCGTTTGCACGACAAGCCATGTCCAAACTCGTGCAACACTTTGGTTCCTGCCAAGGTCATCGAGAGCCAGAACCAGTTCTTCGAAGCAAAGAAGTCGCCAAATGACGGCAGCTTGGCTTGAAAGACTTCGAACTGTGCCGTCACCAATAGCAACGCCCCGATAGCGAGAGCAATGCACAGTAAGAAGCAACTCGGCGAGAAGAACCAGCCGACGCGTCGATCGAGCCAACCGAGCAAGCGATCGGGATCGAAGCCTTTGAAACGAATGCACAGGACGTTGGTCAACGTAGAAAGGCGCTGGCGGCTTGCTTGCTCACGATGTCGCTTCAGCAACTGCGGCCCTTGGCCTTCGGCATCCGAGACAACGAGTGCTGACCGATGCAGCATGCCAACAAGTTGGTGTAGTTCCTGAAGCGTGATCTTTTGTGGAGCAAAGCGTTCTTCGAACAGGGCTTGGATTTCTTCGAGACTCGACTGACCGTCAAGCATCTCCAGCAACGCAAATTCTTCTTCTTCAAATCGGTAGTACTTCAGAGCCAACGGGTCTTTGATCACCCAGTAACGACGACCGAGGTAGGTCTGATGCTCGATGCGCAGGTCGGTACGCATGCGCAATTGAAGCGCACGCGAATTGCCTGAGGCTGTGCTGTTTGAAATCTGCGTCATCTATGACTGTTGTCCACTTGTTCCCACGCTCCCGCATGGGAACAGACTGTCAACGAGGCTCCGCCTCGCACACTCCGGCAGAGCCGGACGATCGTCTTGTTCTCAGGCGGGAGCCTGGGAACGAGAACTCTCTCACTGCAAGTGGATCACCATCGTGGCCGTCGAACCGGGGTTCAGCAGCCACTGATTTTTTTCCTGACGGTTTTCGACCTCTGCACGCACTCGATAGCGGTTACCGGCTTGCACGATCGGGTTGACGAAGATGACTTGTCCTTTGAAGGTTTCCTTACGGCCACGGGCCAGTGCAATCTCCACGGTAACCGGACGATCGGCAATATCGACGACGTTGTATTCGTCTCCGCTAATGAACCCGTCAACATACAGCCGATCCATTTGCACGACGCGCAGCACCGGCTCGCCGATGTTCACCCACTCGTTGGTCTGTCGATAGACTTGCAACACTTGCCCACTGAACGGAGCAATGATCCGCCGACGTTGAATGCTGTCTTCGGCGGCTTGCACGGCAGCGTTTTGTACGTCCGCTGTCATCTGAGCAACCTTCAAGTCGAGGCGACTGCGACCGATTTGCAGTTCTGCACGAGTACGATCGAGTTGTTTGCGACGGATTTCGGTAGCCGGTACGGAGCCAGGTTGGCGGCGATTGATTTCGACATCGTTGTTCAGCTCGGTTTCAGCCAGCTCGAAAGACTTGATCGAGTACTGAACTTCGATATCGTCATCGGCGCGAGTTTGCGCTGCATCACGTTCCAACTCGGCAGCGACCTTCGAGAGCAAAGCTTGCTGGTTGTTGATCTGTGCGACGAGCGAATCTTTCTGAACGTGATCGCCCTCTTTCGCGTTGACCTCCAGTAATCGTCCCGCTTCTTCTGCGGGAACATCGATGTCGTTGATTAGCAGAACCTGACAATGAGGCAAGAGTGCCCGGTTAGAATCGTACGCGGAATCTGCTGCCAGAAGCGGAGCCGTTACGGCGAACACCACTAGCAGTCGAGAGGTGACGTTCATTGGTAGATAACCCCGTTTACAACCAGAAGAGGATCTTGGTGTGAATGGTTTCGATCAGTTCGTGGAAGACAACGAATCCGATCGATCGCCTGCCGCATTTCACGCGTGCCGTCACCGTCGTCTCGCTCCGCAGCTCGGGCAACTCCGACTTGTCGACGGCAACTCGCAACAAGACCGTGTTTCCGTCCTCGCCGCGAACTTCGGCGACGCGATGGATCTCGGTGACGCGTCCTGCAAACTCTTCGCCAGGGTGCGAAGCCAACATGAACGTCACGGTGGGCATCTGCTCACCCGCTTCAACCGCCTGGAGCAGATGCCCCATGCGTCGTTCGGGCATATTCAACTCTAGCTCCCAATCGCCGCTGGGGTCGACGACGGTCATCAAGATTTGGCCTCGTTGGACAGGGCGACGCAGCAGGACATCACCCACGCTCCACGTTACCACTTGCCCGTCCATCTCGCTGCGCAGGACAAGACGCTCTTGCTGTTCGTGTAGCAAGGCCAGCTCGCGATCGATGCTCTCCTCTGCTTGCGACAGCTCCAGTAACTCGCCGCCTACTTTGTTCCGTTGCTCGATGGTCAGTTGTTGATCGTACTGGGCTCGTGTGAGGCTGCGAATGCGTTCTTGCGTGGTTCGCTTACGGCCGATGAGATTGGCGATCTCCACTTCGAGCTTGTTGTTGCTCATCCGAGCGAGTACATCGCCGGCACGGACCGCTTGTTCGTGCTGGACTGGCACATCAATCACGACCCCATCCAAGTGAGCAAATATTTCACGACGAACCGCCGGCTGAAGTTTCCCCTTCGCCGCCAAGTCGAAATCCGTCGGGATCAAAACGAGTGACAGGACCAACGCGATAACTCCCGCCGCGATCGCCATCGTCTTCGGCAACGTACGAGCTTGGACGATCCATTTGGCTTTCCCGATGGCGCGCCAGACGGGCATTAAGAACAGACTCTCGTGTTCGATCGCGTTCGCCAATGCCGACGCGCTGTGAGTCGCCACGATTTCGACGCGTTCGGACAAGCCGTTGTCGATGCGGCTGCTCGCCAGCTCTTCAACGATCAACGCACCGATGGCCTCTTGCGTGCGAGTGGATTTCTCGGCCTCGTCCTCGGTCATCGGTGGATACAGCGGAACGACGGCCAGCATCTTGGCGTGTGCCTGATCGACATAGGCATGTAGCGGTTCGTCAATCTGTGGCGGTAAGTCGCGATTGTTGCCGGTGTACCACAGCGGGCGATTCGCCGCCGCGACGATGGTCGCCAACCGTCCGAGCTGCTGCACCTCGGCGGCTCGTCGATCGATCGTGTCCAAGCCGCTAACCGCTTCGATCACTAAGTGCTTGCCCTTGCGGAGCGCGATGCTGACGCGATCGCACTGAATCAGGCGGCGACTTTCATTGACGATCGTGTAGGCGGTCGCTTTCGAGTCCAAACCGTGATGTGCCGCACTGATAAACCCTTCGAGTTGCTCCCACAACGATTGACGATCGCCGAGGTGACGAAGCCGCCGGTTCTTGAGAAAGTCGCTGGCGTGTTCGCACATTTGGACGAGGAAGCGCAGATAACCTCGCTGCGTCGTTGGCCCGCCACCGGCACGTTGAAAGATCTCGACGACGCCGATCGTTTCCTGATCAACACGCAAGCAGGCCAAGATGAGAAGAAAGTCGGTCGCGTTGCCAGCTTCTTCGCCATCCGTCGATCCGGACTGCGGCGGAACGAGAGTCGGCTGGCCGCTCTTGATGACGTTTTGCAGCAACCGGCCGTGCCGGTGCCGACTCGCTTCGTCATCGACGAGTTCGGCTTTGGGGAGATTGACTTGGTAGTCCAATTGCAAACTGCAATCGTCCCGCATACTCCACACCGCACCACCATGCGATGCGAGCGCCGAGACGACACGGCGCAGATACTCCTCGTAAAACTCGGCCAGCGGAATGTCGGCTTGGCAGAGCTGCGTGATTTCGCTAACAAGCGTGCGGATCTCGTGCTTCGTCTGCTGGATCAGCACCGGATCGATCGTTCCCATGTCACCCGCGTCGCTGGACGGATGGGGAGCCGGCCCGGTTCCGACGAGCGGAACGTGGCTGGGGTGGAATTGCGAGTCAAGTGGTCCCGCAGTGCTCATGAAGTCGTACCGAGTTGAGTCGTGTGGTTGTCGGACTGGGTGGTAGTGTTGGAGCGAAGGGGTCGGGAGTCTTTTTCGGCCAAACGGCTTTCCAAGGCACTCGGGTGCCACTGCTGGCTCGCCCAGCAGTGATCCCACGTGGTCGCAGCACTGCTGGACAAGCCAGCAGTGGCACCCAACCCGAACTCTTAACCTTGACAAACCACTCGCCACTTGCGCACGAACGCGCAGCAGTGTTAATGTCGACCTATGACCGCTCGCTTTGCCGCCAAAACCGACAGAGCCGATAGAGACTGCCTAGCTTGCCGAAGTTCGAGCTTCGAGGAAGCTGATAGCGGTGCCAGCAATCAGCACGCAGGCTGTGGCGATGGCTTCTGGCGACATACCTGCGTGCTGCGACTGAAGGAATTGCGCGTAAGTGATCGCCGCGTGAAGCATGAAGATACAGGACAAGCAGAAAACAATCGGCGTGACCGGGAACAAGACAACCTTGTGAGGGCGTGGCAGATCGGGATAGCGATATCGCAAAACGAACACCGACAACGAGACAAGGATCGCGAAGGTCCAGAACACCGGCGATGTGAAAGCCAACAATCGCAGAAAGCCTGCTTCCCCACCGGCCTGAATGCCAAACGCAACGACCCAAAAGAAAGCTGTCGTCCCCTGCAGAATCAACGCCCGCGCCGGCGAATCAAATTTGCCGCTCCAATTGCCAAGCCAAGCGATGAAACGATGTTCGGTACCGACCGCGTAGTAAATCCGTGAACCGGCGAACAGCGTTCCATTGATCGCTCCCAAACAAGAGAGACAAATCAGCAGACTAATGGCACGGCGTCCGAGATCCCCGAATCGCGTGCCCATAAAGTCCACGACCACCGTCGGCTGGCCTAAACCTTCCAGCCCGACCGCGCGGACAAGTGCCAAGTTAAACAGCAGATAGATTGCGATGATCAAGCCGACGCCCAGGGCGAGTGAACGAAAGATGTTGCGTTGCGGATCCTTCACTTCCGCCGCAACGAAACAAATATCATTCCAGCCGCCATACGTGAACAGAACTAGGATCAACGCAAGTCGAAAGTCCGGATCGCGAGTTTCGCTCAACACGATCGTCGCTACTTCATGTGTAGGGGCGAGCAGCGCGACAAGAACAATCAGCGAAAGCCCAACGACTTTGAACACTGTCAACACGTTCTGAGTCGCCTTGCCAGTGCGGACACCGAGTACGTTTAGGATGGTGATTATGACGATCGTCGAGGCTGCATAGACGACAAAATCGCTACCCTTGTCGCCGGTACTCAACAGCGTGTCTTGAAAAAGTTCATGAGCAAAGCGAGCGAATACGAAGCTCATCATGCCGACGGCCCCTGGACGTACGATCCAAAACTCTGCCCACGCAAACAGGAACCCAACGTGACGACCATAGGCTCGCGTTAAGTAGATGTAATCGCCCCCTTCCTCGGGATTGCCAGTTGCAAGTTCGACGTAACACAACGCACCGGCCAGCGAGATCAAGCCACCCAACACCCAAACCGACATCAGCGAGGGAAGCGTTGTCACGCGGCTCGCGATTTCAGGCGTCGTCTCATAGATTCCAGCACCGATCACGATCCCGGCGATGATGCAAATGGAATCGAATAGCGTCAGCTGACGACTGGGTGCGGAATGATGGGGGGCGTTGGCAGACATATTGGATTGAGCTACTTTGCGAGCTATGAACAACGAAACCCCCAAGCCTACGATCTCGAAACCGATTCGGCCTGACGACATCTGCCCCAGACCGGACAAGCCGGTGGCACACACGACGCAACCGATGGCTCCGGCAATCTATCCGACTTCGGTATGGATGTGCAACGACACGCAGCAAGCCGACCAGCTTCTGGCAGGCGATCTGGAGGGATACGTCTACCAGCGCGTCGGTCATCCCAATGCGGATGCTTTTGCGGAGAAGGTTGCTGCGTTGCATGTGGCCGAGCGTGTGGCTGTGACTTCGTCTGGCATGGCAGCAATGTCGCTGGCTGTTTTGTCGCAGCTGGCACCAGGCGACCATGTTGTCGTGAGCAACCAACTTTATGGTCAAAGCTTGCTGCTGCTGACCCAAGAGCTGACTCGACTCGGGATTTCTAGCACGCAAGTCGACACCGGCGATCGGGACGCCACACGAGCGGCGATGACATCGGCTACTAGGTTGCTCGTGGTCGAGACGATCGGTAACCCGAGGCTGCATGTCGCCGACATCACTTCGCTGGCCAAAATTGCTCATGAACGCCAGGCGAAGCTGCTGGTCGATAATACTTTCGCGACGCCGGTGCTCTGCCGACCGCTTGAGTTGGGTGCTGACCTGGTGCTGGAAAGTGTCAGCAAGATGATGAATGGGCACAGCGACGTGATGCTCGGCGCGTTGTGTGGTCGCGCGTGCGACTGGGAGCGAGTGCCGCTTGTCATGTCGGCCTGGGGGCTGGCTAGCAGTCCTTTCGACGCCTGGCTGGCCGTCCGCGGACTAGCGACGATGCACCTGCGGGTCGAGCGAGCTTGCGAGACAGCCCAACGAGCGGCGGAATTCCTGATGCATTCGCCCGCTGTCGAACAGGTGGATTATCCAGGATTGCCCGACCATCCCCAGTACGACCTTGCCGCAACTCAGTTCGGTGGGCGTTTTGGATCAATGGTTACATTTCGTCTTTCGGGAGGGCGGAAGGCGGCGGATGCGTTCATTGCCGCCAGCGATCGGATTCCGTTTTGCCCTTCGCTGGGAGAGGCCACCACGACCCTCAGCCACCCAGAATCTACGAGCCACCGAGGTCTTTCGCCGTCGCAGCGGGAAGCGTTAGGGATTTCCGGAGGTACGATTCGATTGTCGATCGGCCTCGAATCAAGCGACTTTGTCTTAGCCGCCCTGGCGGAAAAGCTGGCCGGAATCTGATCGGTTCGCTCAGAACCCGGTCTTGCCTCTCTTGACGTAAGTGGATTCCGCTACCTAGTATACGGGATCGATTATTGGGGGTATTTGAGTCCAGTTTGGAGATGTGCATGGCACGAGAAGAAGCGTTAGAAGTAGAAGGTACGGTTACTCAGGCCCTGGCCAATACGCGGTTTCGCGTTCAATTGGACACGGGAACTTTGGTGATGGCGCATGTCGCTGGCAAAATGCGCAAAAATTTCATCCGTATTGTTCCGGGCGATAAAGTCCGGGTCGAACTCTCGCCTTATGATCTGGCAAAGGGACGAATCGTCTACCGCGAACGGTAACGACTTGCCCTTTGCTCCCCGCCTTACGCGTAGAGTTCCTCGATTTATTTCTGCTGCCGCTTTGCACTTCCCTTGCGCGCCGATCTTCGGACGATCTCAGTAGATTTTTTCTCACGCGACAAGCCCCGGTCTTGCCGTGTCGTCGCCCATGTCAAGCGATTTCGCACGATGGCGAAACTCTAACCGTTGTTTGATAGGTATAATCCCCCGCACCGTCGAATCGAGTTGCTGAGAACAACTCGATTGCTCTCGTTACACACTTACTTAACGCAGTCAGGAGTCACCAATCGTGAAGAACTTCGTTTCGCACCTACTGAAGTGCGCACTCGGGCTTTTGCTCGCAACCGTGGCAAGCTTCTCCGGGCCAACTACGGCTTTGGCTCAGAACGACCAAAAACCAGCTGTCGTCATCTCGCTGGGAAGTATTGACCAATTGATGGGTAACATCGGTTACCTAACGCGTGCGGCCGGTTCGCCCGAAGTCGGTGCGATCGTCCAAATCATGTCGGGCCAATACATCGAAGGTCTGAACACCAAGCAGCCCGTCGGCGGCTATGTCACCTTCACACCGCAGCCAACCGGTGTGGTGTTCCTGCCCGTCTCTGATTTCAACATGGTAGTAGCGAAGATCGAAGAGATGGTCGGCGGCCTGCAAGACGTCGGCGACGGCGTTAAGAAATTGACGTTACAACGTGAGATCTTCTTGAAGGAAAAGGATGGCTGGGTCTTCGTCAGCGATCAGCGAGCAAACCTCGACAAGCTTCCTGCCGACCCCACGCAATTGCTCGAAGGTCTACCCGAGACCTACGACGTGGCGATCCGAGCCAATGTGCAGAGCGTTCCCAAAGAACTACGTCAGATGCTGCTCTCGGAGATTAAAGAGGGCTTCGAGCGAACGGTCGCCAACGAAGCGAACGAAGACAAGCGTCGTGCGCAGAAGGAGATTGGCGGTCGCGTGATTGAAGAGATTGTTCGGTTTGCCGACGAGGCGGATCAATTGACGGTCGGCTGGGGAACGGACAAAAAGGCAGGCAAGACGTTCATTGACTTCAGCGCCACCGCAATCGCGGGAACAACACTCGCTAGCGAAATCAATTCCGCAGTCACGGCGAAATCCGATTTCACTGGCTTCTTGTTACCAGATGCCGCAGCCACGTTTCACTTCACCGCTCCGGTGCCGAAAGAAAACGTTCAGCAAATGGTCACGATGCTGAATAAGGCTCGCGACAAGGCGATCGAACAGATTGGCAAAGACAAGGACTTGCCCAACGATGAAGCTCGTGCGACCGCAAAAGAGATTGTTGGCTCATTAACGGCTGTACTCCAGAAGACCCTCGAGGGTGGCAAGCTGAACGGTGGTGCGGCATTACGGCTGGCTCCGCAAAATATTAACTTTGTTGCCGGTGGTTTGGTGGCTGACGGCAAGTCGGTCGAGAAGGATTTGAAACGATTGGTCGAACTGGCCAAGCAGTCGAAGAACAATCCGTATGTGGAAGTGAAATTCGACGCCGCGACTCACGGTGGCGTGACGTTGCACACAATTACCGTGCCCGTTCCCGCACGCGAAGAGCAAGCCAGGAAGATCTTGGGCGAGAAGATGCTGACCGTCATCGGTACCGGTGCGACCAGCGTGTACTTTGCCTTCGGCAACGACTCGATGGAGTTGCTGAAACAAGTAATCGACGGTTCAGCCGCCGCTACTGGCGAGACCTCACCGATGACGCTCAATGTGTCGTTGGCACCGATCATGGCGTTTGCCGCATCGGTGGATGACGATCCGATTGTGGCCGGTCTGTCGGAAGCTCTGAAGAAGGGCCAAGGCAAAGATCATATCGCGATTTCGTCGAAGGCCATTCCGCGTGGAGTCGCTTATCGAGTCGAAGTGGAGGAAGGCGTGCTGCAACTGATTGGGCAAGCAGCCAAGCTGAAGAATAGCCAAGAACGCGATCCTTTCTAGGCGTTGCCTGTCCGATCGCCGCGTTCAAGTAGAAGTCCGCACAAACTTCCGAAGTCTTCCAGGACTTCGGAAGTTTTGTCGCTTATGGGGGGACTTCTCTTGGCTGTCGCGATTGGCTACCGTGCTGGTTCGCAATTGATTTCAATCACGGCTGTATGAGAGGTCAAATTCATCATGCCTGCGGTTAGTGAATTCTCGACGATACGAACGGAGATCGGTGGCCTTCCTGTCAGCGATTTGGCGAAGCAATTTGGTACGCCGACGTATGTTTACGACGCGGCGAAGATCGTTGAACGCATCAACGACTTGAGTGCGTTTGACGCCATCCGCTACGCACAAAAGGCAAACTCCAACCTCGCGATCATCGACCTCGTGCGACGTCACGGCGTGCTGGTCGATGCCGTCAGTGCTGGCGAGATCCATCGTGCTCTGGCTGCGGGTTATAAGCCCGGAGGCGAACCGCCGGCAATTGTCTTCACGGCCGACATCTTTGACCACGATGCCCTGGCGATGGTGGTCAAACACGACATCCACGTGAACTGCGGCTCGCCGGATATGATCAACCAGTTGGGCGAGATCGCTCCTGGGCGAAATATCACGTTACGTGTGAATCCCGGTTTCGGGCACGGGCACAGCCAGAAAACCAACACCGGCGGCGAGCAATCGAAACACGGCATTTGGCACGAACAAATCGATGACTGCCTGCGGCGTGCCGATCAATATGGCCTTGGTGTGACCGGCTTGCACATGCACATCGGATCCGGGACCGATCTGGAGCACTTGGCGCAGGTCTGTGGAGCGATGGAGAAGCTCGCTCTCAACGTGGGTCGCACCGTCACCAACATCAGCGCCGGCGGTGGCCTGCCGATCGCGTACAAACAGCAGGACTCTTTCGTCGACATCGAGCAGTATTTCGGGCTCTGGGATGCAACTCGCAAGCGACTCGAACAGAGTTTCGGGCACAAGATCGCGCTCGAAATTGAGCCCGGGCGATACCTCTCGGCGGAGAGCGGTTACTTGATCGCCGAGATCCGCGCCATCAAGAAGATGGGCGGCAACACGTTCTATATTGTCGACGCTGGATTTAACAATTTGGCTCGCCCCATCATGTACGGCTCGTACCATCCCATCTCCATCGCACCGGTTTCGGGCAGTCGCGAGCGCGGTGTGCAAGAGGTTGTCGTGGGCGGCCCCTTGTGTGAATCGGGTGATATTTTCACCCAGGAGGAGGGCGGCTTCGTCGCCAAACGATCGCTGCCGGTCGCCAGCGTTGGTGACTATCTGGTGATCGAATGTGCGGGTGCTTATGGTTTTGTCATGTCATCGAACTACAACTCGAAGCCCATGGCCGCCGAAGTGTTGATCCAAGACGAGAAAGCTCACCTGGTTCGCGCTCGGCAGACTTACGAAGACTTGCTGCGGGGGGAAGTGATACCACGGGCAACTAGATGAATCAGTCGCCTGATGTGAGAGACGGTTTCTTCGAGAGACGGTTGGAGTTTGTTAAGATTCATGCGAACTTATTGAGTGCGTCAGGAGTCCAGAGTGTGGCCGTAAATCCTTGACAAATAGTTGGTTCGGTCGTATTGTTCAGGTAGTTGAACGGGGTGAGTCGAACGTCTATAGTAAGCTCTTCTGAAGAGTGATCTGGACTCACTCGATACAATTAGAATAGATAGATGTGACGCAAGAAGCGGCACTTTTGCACGTACGGACACGCCGCTCCAGTCGATTCGGCTAACAAAATGGCGTGTTATCATGAGTGAACTGAGCACATTTCTTTTCGCCCGACCATCTTTCATTGAAGGTATGGCAAGGCTTCTCGATTTCGGTGGAACGCTCAACGAGTATAACTACTCATCAAACGAGCAACGAGCAGATGCTTTTGCGCTATGGGCAGACAACACAACAGTTGGTAACGACGTGCGATCTGCTTGGCTAGAAGAACTCGTCAAGGCAAGGCGCGATGTCGAGAAGCTCAAAAAGACGGAAGCGGCAAGCTAAGAATGCTGCTGTGTCTCAAGTAAGGAGGGAGCTCCAACAGAACGCCCCCTCCGCCATCCCGCGACAACTCGTCGCCCAGATTACCCAGGAGATAACCACGGAGTATCGTGGTCCGTATCCGCCGCCGGTTCTACTCGCAGAATACGACGCGGTACTCCCTGGTGCGGCTGAGAGAATTATTGCGATGGCCGAAAAACAGATCGCTCACCGAATTGAACTGGAGACGACTGTCATAAAGGGTGATAGCCGCCGGTCGTGGTGGGGTTTGGTGTTGGGCTTCGTCACAACGCTGGTGATTTCTGGCGTCGGGCTTACTGTGGCACTGAAGGTTAGCCCCACAGCTGGAGCGACAATTATCACAGGAACAGTTGTCGCGTTGGCTGGCGTATTTGTTTATGGGAGTTGGTCGCGACGGGGGGAACGAGAGCATAAGGCCAATCTCATGGCTGGTAGACGATAGTCGTGGTAGCCCATCTGTCCGCCCGTCGTTACTCACGGCTAGTGCGGGTATTCGAAGCTTTCGAGGTATCTCGTACCAATTCCGATAGAACCGGTTGGCTGGCGGTCGACCACTATTTATACTTCTTAATCTGGAAGATCTCGGGAGGTGAGCCGTCGGCTCCCTAATCTCCCGAAGGATCAGGACTTATTTTTCCGATAAAGGACACGTTCGATGGCAAAACAGGGACCGCGAAAGAAGCTGCCTAAGGAACTGGCCGTTATCAATGCGGATAACTGCACGGGATGCGAATCTTGTATCGAAGTCTGCCCGGTCGACTGCATCGAGTTGAAGACGATGAATCTTGGCGTCAAGGGAAGCCAATCTTGGTGCGAGATCGATATCGAGCGATGTGTGGGCTGTGAGGTCTGCGTCCACATTCCTCAAAAGAAATCAAATCCGTACGAGTTGCTCGTCTGTCCGTGGGACGCGATCAAGTTGGTGCCGACCGAGCAAGTCGCTCAAGTCGTGGCGCAAATCGGCGGACCGCCTCAGTACATCTACGAGAACTGGGACCGACTCGTCGGCACGGCCCAGCATTTGGCCGAGTTGAAGGCCGGAGCGGTTTAGCGGGAAGAGTAGAACAATTGTCCCAATTGTTCTGCGATCCGAGAGCAATTGGGACAATTGCTCTACAATTTCGCAAGGCATGCTTTCAGATACTCGATGCTGTCCTTCGCGAGCGCTTCGACTCCTGGCTCGTAGTCGAAGACTTCGACGGACACCCAACCTGCGTATCCGGTGTCCTTGAGCGTTTGCAGGATCGGCACAAAGTCGATCTCTCCCATTCCCGGTCCGCGTCGATTGGCATCGTTCGCGTGGAAGTGTACGGTCCAGTCCTTGCTGTCGCGAATGATATCAACGATCGGCTTATCCTCGGACGACATCGCCTTCACATCCAGATGCAATCGGCAGTTGGGCGAATCGATCATCTCGGCGAGTTGGATTCCCAGTTCAGCGGTTCGCAGAAAGTCGCCTTCTTGAGGGCCAAGCGGTTCGAGCGCCAGCGTCACGCCACAATCCGCCATGACCGGAATCGCTTGTTTGATGACGTCCGCAGCATAGCCCATTGCCTGGTCGTGACTAACGCCCGGCAACAAGTTCCGCTGCATGGGTGAGCCGAGCACCAATACGTTACCGCCAAGATCTCGACAAAGCCTCGCCAACTCGGCGAGATAGTCTCCAGTTCGCTGGCGGACATCCGCATCAGGCGACGTCAGGTAATAGCCCTCGGTAAACGCCAGCAGCCAATGCAATCCGATCGGTTCAAGCCCGGCGGCTTCAGCCTGCTGGCGTACTTCGGCACGCTTGTCAGCAGAGATTTCGTAGGCATTTTTATGGATAGTGAAGGGCGCGAACTCAATCCCCGTGTACCCGCACTCACGTGCAAACGCAAACGCCTTCTCGAATGGCCAATCTTGAAAAGTCTCGTTGCAAATTGCGAATTTCATTTCCGTTTCCTTCAAATCGAGTGGGTTGTGCCCACCCTACAAATATGCAGCCCGTCGCCGCTTCGTTGTGGACGCGAGCAGGTTACAAGGTCACAATGGGAAAAGACACAACCGCCAGTTTCCCCATCCAACATTCACACTCACCAGACGCGACCATCGTACCAGGATGTTCGCCTCAAGCAACCAACCGGAGACGTCCATCATGCTCATGCTCCGTCTGACTCTTAAGACCCTCGCGCTCGGCGGCTTCTTATTGTTATCTCAGCCGTGCATCGCCCAAAACAACGAAACCGATGCGGCTGATCGCGACTATACGGCTGAGTTGCCCCGCATCAAGCCAGTCGAAGCCAAGGACGCGCTGAGCACTTTTACGATTGCGGATGGTTTCCGTGTCGAGCAGGTCGCCGCCGAACCCAACGTCGTCGATCCAGTCGCCATGGCATTTGACGAAAACGGCCGTCTGTTCGTCGTGGAAATGCGAGACTATTCGGAAGATGGCGAGCTGAACCTGGGAAGAATTCGGTTGCTTGAAGATACCAACGGTGATGGCCACTTCGAGAAAAGCGATATCTTCGCGGAAGGCCTTTCCTGGCCGACCGCACTCACTTGCTACGACGGCGGGCTGTTCGTGGGAGCTGCGCCGGACATCTATTACTTCAAAGACACGGACGGCGACAACCGGGCAGACGTAAAGAAGACCGTGTTCACAGGCTTCGGTCGCAGCAACGTGCAGGGCCTGATTAACACATTCAAGTGGGGACTCGACAATCGAATTCATGGCGCTACGAGCAGCAGCGGTGCGGAAGTGACGAGAGTTGGCGATGGGGAGATGGGGAGACAGGGAGATGAGGAGACAGGGAAACTAAAAGAAAGTAATGCCGCGACTATTTCTCCCCCACTTCCCCATTCCCCATCTCCCCCTCTCTCTTTACGCGGCCGCGACTTTGCCATCGAACCACGCACCATGACGATGCAATCGACCAGCGGCGGCGGGCAGCATGGCATGAGCTTCAACCAGTGGGGCGACAAGTTCGTCTGCTCGAACAGCGACCACGCACAATACGTTCAGTACGAAGATCGATACATCGCGAGAAATCCTTACTTCGCGGCACCCAGTCCACGAGCGAGCATCGCCACCGATGGTCCTCAAGCCGATGTCTTCCGCACCAGTCCCATCGAGCCGTGGCGGATTGTGCGAACGCGCTTACGAGCAAAAGGAATCGTGCCGGGGGTCGTTGAAGGGGGCGGCAAGCCGGCTGGTTATTTTACGGGCGCAACAGGTATTACGATTTTTCGCGGCAATGGTTGGCCTGCGGAGTACCAGGGTTGGGCGATCGTGGGCGATGTTGGCAGTAATCTCGTCCATCGCAAGCGGATCGAAGAGGCTGGAGCTAGTTATGTGGCAACACGCATTGACGAGAAGAGCGAGTTGCTGTCGTCCAACGACATTTGGTTTCGTCCCGCACAGTTCGCCAACGCACCCGATGGTACGTTGTATATCGCGGACATGTATCGCGAGACGATTGAGCATCCATTGAGTCTGCCGCCAGTCATCAAGAAACACTTGGACCTGACCAGCGGTCGCGATCGCGGTCGGATCTATCGCATTGTCGGTAAGGACTTCCAGCAACCGCCATTGCCGCGACTTGGCGCAGCCAGCACCGCGACGCTCGTGACGACGCTGGGCCATCCTAACGGTTGGCATCGCGAGACGGCTTCGCGTTTGATCTATGAACGCCAAGACCGTTCGGCCATTCCGCTTCTGGAACTACTGGCTCGGTCAGGCAGCACGGCGGAAGGCAGAATTCACGCCTTACACGCTTTGGATGGACTCGATGGCCTTTCGTCGGAGATCATCTTGCGTGCGATGCGAGATGCCCATCCACGTGTCCGCGAGCATGCCATACGACTTAGCGAACGCGTTGCGGCGACGTCCGCGCAAGTTCGCGAGCGACTCTATTCGATGGTGGGCGACGATGCGTTCCGTGTGCGGTATCAACTCGCTTTCACGCTTGGCGAGCTTTCGGGGCCAACTCGCAATCAAGCGTTAGTCTCGCTGGTTAAACGCGATGGCTCGGACGGCTTGATGCGAGTGGCCGTGATGAGTTCGTTGGCGGAAGGCGCTGGCGACGTGCTGGCCGAGTTGGCACAAGAAGCAACAGTCCGACAGAGTAAAGTCGGACGCAGCTACATCACGTCCCTTGCCGCGCAGATCGGCAAGCAGCAACGCGGCGATGATATTGCCGCAGTCTTGCGTGTCTTGGGAGCATTGCCACAGAATGAATCGGAGACGATTCAAGCCATCGTTCAAGGACTCGCGGCGAAGCAAGGCAGTGATCTCGCGATCCAACTGGCAGCGGTTACCGGCGGGCAAGCAGACAGGTTGATGAAGGATCTTTTATCGGCGGCGGCGACGACAGCGTCGAATCGAGAAGCGGGTGCGGAAGCTCGCGTTGGTGCTGTGCAACGGTTGCGACTCGGCGACCTAGACGGGCATGAGGCGTTGTTCGCCAGCCTGCTAACTCCGACCGAGCCGAGCGAGCTTCAGGCCGCGGCGATTGCGACTTTGGCGACGTACGAATCTCCCGAAGTCGCCACGATCCTCGTCTCTCAATGGCGCGGCTTGAGTCCACGACTGCGCGGTCGTGCTGGCGATGTGCTGTTTTCGCGACAGGCTTGGATTCCACAGTTGCTAACGGCGGTCGAAGCCGGCGACATCGCGATGGGAGATCTGGAGCCGACGCGGATGAAGTTACTCGCATCGCATCCTGACGCAAACATCAAGAAGCGTGCGGTGAAGCTGCTCGAATCGACGCAGTCCAGCGACCGCAACTCGCTGTTGGTCGATTATCGCGAGGCGCTGGAATTGCGCGGGGATGTAACGCGAGGTAAAGCCGTGTTCACCAAAGTCTGCGCGACCTGCCATCAGCTCGAAGGAGTCGGCCACGCGATCGCACCGAATCTCGCCGCCATGCAGAATCGCGGGCCGGAAGCAATTCTCACAAACGTCTTAATTCCAAACCGAGAAGTGAATCCGCAGTATCTCAATTACGCGCTGATCACCACCGATGGCCGCGCGTTGACAGGTATGATCTCCGCTGAAACCGCAACCAGTGTCACGCTGAAGCGAGCCGATAATGCAACCGATACCGTGCTGCGAATCGATATCGAAGAACTGCGCAGCACGGGAGTCTCGCTGATGCCGGAGGGCATGGAGAAACAGATCGATAAACAGGCGATGGCAGACCTGATCGAGTACATTCAGTCGATTCGTTGATGTGCGAGTCCCGCCATTTGTGCGACCTGCCGCCCGGTCCTACAATACTCGAAGCGTTTTGCTGGAGGACACTTTTCGATGATCATACCACTTGGTAGCTCTCTCCCTGTCCAAGGTACGTGGACGGAATGCGATTACCTTGCTCTCGATACGAACCGCTTGATCGAGTTGACGGACGGCTATCTAGAGGTTCTGCCGATGCCAACATTGCTGCACCAATTGATCGTCGATTTTCTACACTCGCTCCTCAAGGCACACATCAAGACAAGCATCGGTGGCTTAGTTGTCTTCGCTCCACTCCCGGTCAAGTTCCGCCCGGACCTGTATCGCGAACCAGACATCATCTATCTCAGCCCCGATCGAGTTACAGCGATGGGAACCGCGAAGTATCCACGCGGAGCGGATCTTGTGATTGAAGTTGTCAGCGAAGGCGACGAGGCTCGCGAACGTGACTACATCAGTAAACGAGCCATTTACGCAGAGCATGGCGTGACTGAGTATTGGATCGTCGATCCCGAACAGCAGCAGATCTCGGTGCTTAGCCTGGATGTGTCCACGTCAACATATCGTGAACACGGAGTGTTCAAGCCGGGCCAACAAGCGACATCCGCCATGTTTGGCGATTTCACCGTAGCCGTTAGCGATGTCTTCTCACATTCACAACCTTGAATTTCGGATAGAAGCTCCAGCATGAAAATCTCCCGACGCTCGTTCGGTCGCCACTGCGCCGCAATTGCCACTGCCGCCGGTCTTTCACGCGGCGAGTCATTGTTCGCCGCGGACTCGAAGTTCCCCAAGGGAAAATACTTCGACATGCACACGCATCTCGGCCAGACGTGGAACAGCACGCAGGTGCTGACCGCCGAGGTTCTGCTGCGCTGGATGGATGCGAACGATATCGCGCAAGCGGTGGTCTTGCCGCTAATTAATCCGGAAGCATCCAGCTATCCGCTGACGACGGACTTTGTGCTTTCGGAAACACAGCCCTATCGCGATCGGCTGATCCCTTTTTGCTCGATCGATCCGCGAACGTCGTTTAACGGCGGGCATCGGGGACTTGTGGATATGCTGAAGTTATACATCGAAGCTGGAGCGAGGGGCTTCGGCGAACATAAGCCCGGCATTCCGTTCGATGATCCGCGAAACATGGCGATCTTTGCCGCCTGTGGTGAGGCGGGACTGCCCGTACTGTTTCATTTAGACAACCAGCGGAATACCGATGTCCCCGGTCTGCCCGGTCTCGAAAAGGTGTTGAAGGCGAACCCTAAGACAACTTTCGTCGGACACGGTCCGGGATGGTGGGCGTCGATTTCCGGCGATGCAACACAAGCGGACATTGGCGGCTATCCCAAGGGCAAGACAGCCGCTGGCGGAGCGATCGATCGGTTGATGGAAAACTATCCGAATATCTACGGCGAGTTGTCGGCGGGAAGCGGAGCGAATTCCATCAGCCGCGATTTGGAATTCGGCCGCGAGTTCTTGATTCGTCGCCAAGATCGTGTCATGTTTGGTACGGACTTTTTGTCACCGGGGCAGGCCGTTCCGCAGTTCGAGTTATTCGAGAAGCAACTCCAATTGCCCGCAGATGTTCAAGCCAAGATCTTTCGCGATAATGCGAGACTGCTGCTGAAACTGGTCTGAAGACATCGGACCAACGAATATAGGGAGACGACGAATGTGAATCCGAGATTCGTCGTCTCCCTATATTCGTTGGACATCCCGCGCCTGTTCCCAGCGACTCGAGATGGCTTATAGAAGCGACTTGCCAAGCTCCACGAAGGATAACACTGACATGCAGATTCGCGACATCAAGGTTCATCAACTAGTCGGCGGCACCGTCGATGGCGGTTGGCCGGAAGGGCACGAACCGGAGGATGACCTGCACACGCTGGTCGAAGTCGAAACGAACGAAGGCTTGACCGGCGTGGGAAGTGTTTTTACAAACTCGGCGCTCACGCATGCCGGTGTCGAAACGCTGCGTGGATTCTGGGAACGCGAGTCCGCCTTGGAACCGGAACGCGTCAGCGAGAAGCTGCGGCAAAGCAGCTTCTGGCAAGGTCGTGGAGGCACTCTAGAACACGTTATCTCCGGAATTGATATCGCGTTGTGGGATCTGTTTGGAAAAGCCTGTCAGCAGCCGGTGGCACGACTGCTCGGAGGTTACTATCGCCGCAAGATCAAACCGTACGCTTCGATCCTGTTCGACGAGCCGGATGTCTTGGCGGAACGGATGAAGAGCGTCAGTTCGCGAGGATTTCGCGCCATCAAACTAGGTTGGCGACCGTTTGGCCGGCGAAATGCCAAGTTCGATGAGTTGCTTGTGCGCACCGCCCGCGAGACAGTAGGCCCAGACATTGACATACTCGTCGATGCGGGTGGCAGCGAGCAGTTCTGGCCGCACGGTTACAAATGGGCATTGCGAACCGCGCAGATGTTGGCCGAGTATGACATCGGCTGGTTCGAAGAACCGTTGCCACCAGATGACATCGAAGGATTCATTCGGCTTCGCAATAACGCACCGCTGCCGATCGCTGGCGGCGAGGTGCTGACGCGACGTCAGTCATTTCAATCGTGGATCGAGCGTGGAGCCTTCGACATCGTACAACCCGATGCAACCAAGTGCGGCGGGCTGACAGAAGCTCGGCGCATCGCTTGGCACGCCTACGACCACAATATTCAGTTCGTCAGTCACGGCTGGAACACGGCCGTCGGCTTGGCGGCGGATCTACATCTCGCCGCAGCAATTCCGGTGGCTCGCTACGTCGAGTATCTCACGCCCGCTCCCTACATCGATGAAATCCTCGTCGAACCCTTTCAACTCGACGAACAGGGTTGTCTTACTATCCCCGACAAGCCGGGATTGGGAATCGAGTTGAATCGAGATGCGTTGCTGCGGTTTCGTGGATAGCGCTCATCAGAATTGCGATCGCGCACGTGTTGCCTTAGAATGAGGAGCGGGTGAGTCAGAGACTCTCGAAACGGAAAGCTACATTTTCTCAAGATGGCATCGATCCTAGACAATCCTGCGGTTCGAGAAGTGGCTGTCCCGGTTACCGTGGAGCAGTATCATCGGATGGGCGAGGCAGGATTGATCGTGCAAAACACTGAGCTTCTAGGTGGTGTGATCGTCGAGAAAATGAACAAATCACCGAACCACAGTTGGATCGTCCAGTATTTGGCGGATTGCTTGCGTTCCGCCGTACCGCACTCGATGCACATGCGTCAGGAGCAACCGCTGACGTTGGAGGATTCCGAACCAGAACCAGACATCGCAATCGTAATCGGCAGCCGCGATGACTATCGGCAAGCCCATCCTCGGTCAGCCGAGTTGGTGATTGAAGTGGCGGTCTCGTCGGCGGCTATCGATCGTGAAAAGGCAAAACTGTACGCAAGGGCGGGCGTCAAGGAGTATCTCATTGTAGTTCCTGCTGAAAAGACGGTGGAAGTGTACTCAGCACCCACTCCGAACGGCTATTCACACCAACAAAACGCAACGGGAACGCAGCTTGAACTCGCAACATTCCCAGGAACTTCGGTCGATCTTGTGCCGCTATTCGACTGAACGGTCAATTCAATACTACGCCAGTCGATAGAACTTCTCGGCATTGTCGTGCAGTAGTTTTCGTTGCTCGATTTCGCTGCGGTCGCCAATCACTTCCTTCAGGGATTCCACCCAGCGTCGATAGCTGGCACCGAGTAGACACACTGGCCAGTCGCCTCCAAAGACAACGCGATCCGAGCCAAACTCGTCGAGACAGAAATTGATCGGCGGCGCGAGGATGTCTGACTTCCATTCGCCCTGCGGAGCAGATGCAACGATTCCCGAAATCTTGCAGATGACGTTCGGGCGACCGGCGAGCTTCGCCAAATCACGCTTCCATTGATCGACGGTATGTGCGGGCTCCTCTCCCGAGCTTGGCAGAAACGCCTTGGGGTCCGCGTTGCCGCAATGATCGACGACAAAGCGAGTGTTGGGGCAAAGGCCCGCCAACTTCGCACCGTCGGAAAGTTCCGTTGGACGCATGCAAAGGTCGAAGCTCATTCCCAATTCGCCGAGGAGTTGCATGGAAGCGACGAACTGCTTTTCGAGGCACAAGCCTCGTGGCGCGCTCGGCGCGTGCAGCACTTGTCGGACTCCTTTGATGTAAGGACTATCCTTGAATCTCGTGATATAGGGCTTGAAGCTCGCTGAATTGGGACGGCCGGAGATCACGGCACCGACCGTCGGGTGGTCCTGGCTCTTCGACAGTGCGATTACATGTTCGGCCTCTTCGACTTGCTGCTCCGGCGCAACATCGACTTCCATGTAGACGGCCTTCACGATGTTCAAACCAGCAGTCGCTTCCAAGTAGTCCTGCGTGACATAACTCTTGGACAGAATTGCCGGAGCACCTTTCAACCAGGGAGGCTGAAACTTGCTCAAATCCCACAGATGTTGATGGGTGTCGATGATTGGCAACGCGCCGCCGGTATCTGCAACGCAAGTGTCGAGCGGACTCAACGCTGGCAAACAGGCGGCCAATGTCCCTAGCGACACATGCTTCACGAAATTCCGACGATGTAATCCCATAACAAACTCCGTAGTCTGAGAGCGTAGCTGAATCGAGTATGCACCATCTTAGCCAACGTAAGCGGCTTCACCCAGCGTTACAATCGTTCGACGACGGCTTCACCAACTTGCTCGGTCGTCAGCGTACCGCCGAGATCTGGCGTATGACAGCCGTCGGCCAAGGCTCGTTCCACGGCACCGCGTATTCGCTGACCGCTCTCTCGATGACCGAGGTGATCGAGCATCATCGCCGCACTCAGAATCGCTGCGATCGGGTTCGCAATTCCTTTCCCGGCGATATCAGGCGCGGAACCATGAACCGGTTCGAACATCGAAGGGAACGCTCGTTCTGGATTCGTGTTCGTACTCGCTGCCAAACCCAACCCGCCGCCGATCACACCGCCTAGATCCGTCAGCAAATCCCCAAATAGATTCGACGCCACAATCACATCGAAGCTCTCTGGCCGACGCACCAGATTCATGGCTGCGGCGTCGCAGTGCTGACGTTCGGATTCGACATCGGAAAACTCCGCGGATAGTTCCTCCAGAATCTCGTCCCACAAAACGTATCCGTATCCCATCGCGTTCGACTTCGTAATCATTGTCAATTTGGAACGCCTCGTACGTGCCATCGCGTATCCATAACGCAGAATTCGTTCGATGCCGCGACGAGTGTGCAGGGCCGTCTGGACCGCAACTTCGTCAGGTTGCCCACGCCGCAATCGGCCGCCGTTGTTGACGTACTCACCCTCCGAGTTTTCTCGAATGACGACGAAGTCGATGTCATCGGTCCCTTTGCCCGCGAGTACACTCGGCACGCCAGGGTACAATCGCGCAGGGCGGACGCAGGCGTATTGATCAAACGTCTGGCGAATCGCGACGAGTGGGGCCAGAGTGAGGTGGTCGGAAATCTTCTCGGGCCATCCGACGGCACCGAGCAGGATCGCATTGACGGGTTTAAGGATCTCCAGAAAGTCGTCGGGCACGACCCTGCCTGTTTGTTCCCAGCGCCGATAGCCCCAATCCAGATGCTCGAACTCCAACGTGAGTTCAGGTTCAGTGCCTTGAACCGAGTTCAGGACGCGCAACGCCTCTGCGGTGACGTCGGGCCCGATCCCATCGCCGGGATAAACTGCAATTCGATAGGTGCTCATCGACGCGGGTTCCTTCATTCTTGATGTGACAGATCTTGAAGCGAGGGTTGAATATAGACTGCGACTGGCGTTCGTCCTACGACCTTGTGACTCCCATGCACAGGTGGTAGCTCGTCTTCGCGTACGTAACCCGTTGCAGCACGTTAGATTACGGTCAGGGTGCTATCGCCGCCTTGACGCTCGCAGACCTCGCAACCAGAATAACAGTGGCTTTGGTTGGACGGCAGAACCATTTCGCCTATCCCGCCTAGCTTTAGTTGAAGCAGCCCGCCGAATACGCATCCGCACGGATGCCCCGCCTGTATCACCCTTGAGCAGAATGCACAGCATGGATGCCATCCGGACGTACACAATGAACTCCTCCGACATGTCCCCACGCCGTTCGGTTTCGACGGAAGATTTCGCGCTCAAGGCGCGATTCGAAGAGATGGCGAGCCGGTTCGCGAAGGCTCCCGCCAGTCAACTCGACCTGCCCATCGCACATTGGGCGGTGGCATCGGATCGGCGATTGCCCTTCGCCTTGCTCGACCGCACGGTTCGCCAAATCACAACCGCTTCGTACGAACATTTGCTCGCAACGCCTGGTGTGGGGAGAAAGAAGTTTGCTTCGCTCGTGATGCTCTTGCAGCGCGCTTCTGAGATAGCAATGCCAGCTGTTGAGACCGCAGCAGTCGCTGCGCCTGCTGACTCGCTCGCGATGCATCAACCGGTTTTCGATCCGGAACTGGTTTCACAGGTGATGTGGGCCGAGTGGCAAGAGACAGTGCGACGCCATCATTTGGAGAATGAATCGCTTGGGCATCTTGCTCCCTCTCTGCAAACGCTGCCGACCGTGATCTGGTCGAAACAACTCGGTGCGTATTTGCGATATACGATCGACGAGTTGCGATCATTAAAGACACACGGTGACAAGCGTGTGACGGCGGTCCTGGAAGTGTTTCACCTCGTTCACAGCATCCTCGCCGACTCGACACGTTCGCCGCGCGTGCTGGCGCAGCTGACACCCGCGTTCGTCCCGCCAATTGAACTCTGGCTACACAACGTCTTGTCAAGCGAAGAGCTTCCATCCGTGCAGGATGTGCGGCAGCATCTGGTATTACCGCTGCTGAATCAAATCGAACGGGATGCAGGCGAGACGGTGCATCGGCTGGCGGCCGGGCGCTTGGGCATCGAGGCATTTCCGGAAGGCGTTCGCGATCAGGCGTTGGAGTTGGGCGTCACTCGCGCTCGTATTTATCAACTGCTTGAAACGTGTGGTGACGTAATGCGCGTTCGTTGGCCGGCAGGGCGATGGATGTTTAAGCTGCTGATCCAAAAAATCCAATCACGCGCCAGCGATTCAGAAGTTCTCGATCTGCTCGAATCACTCCAGTGGCTTCTGTATCCCACACGACGCACGCACACAGTCGCCGAACCAGCGATCGCGTAACCCACACGATTCAGCAGGAATGGCAGAATACCAACCAACCGAAGGTTATTTGTTGTCGGGATTGGAGGTGGCTGGGGCTGAGTCCGCGAAGCCCCGGCTTACCACGAACACCAATCAGCCGTGGCGTCGAAGACTCCGCCACAGCCACCCGTCCAGCGATCGCGTAGCCCACACGATTCAGCAGGAATGGCAGAATACCAACCAACCGAAGGTTATTTGTTGTCGGGATTGGTGGTGCGGCGGGAGCGATTTGTGGCCGCTGTGCCACGGGGACGACGCGGCAAGCTGCCGTATTTCGCCAGTCGAATCGTTTTCGCGCCCCACCGCTGACCGATGTAGATAACTTTCCAATTCGCGACAACGGGATCGTCGCCCTCGGCAAATTCGCGAATGTAGTGTCCTCGCATCGTTGCCGGCGAGTTCGACGGAGCGAGTCGCGTGGCGCGTTCGATGGCTTGTTCGTCGATCAAACCAGTCACCAGACCGGCAGATTGAAGCATGGCGAAGTAGCCGTACTCAGACAATTCATGGTAGCGCAAGTCGATCTTCTTCCGTTCGGCCCAGCTTGCATCCTGGCCGGCTCTGTCGAGCAAATACTTCTTTGTGACCCAATCGACTGAACCGACAAGCGAGTCAGCAGGTTCTTGATCGGTGTTCCGACGCTCTAATTGATCGAGCGTCCGATTCCATAGTTGCAGCACGTTCCACGCTTCAGCCGGAACATTGGTCTGCTGATTCAAAAAGGCTCGACAGCCTGCCAAGTAGTATCGCTGTACCTGCAGCGCCGTCACGGCTTGGCCGTCGCGCAGAGAGAAGTTTAGCGTCAGCGATTCGTCGCGACAAACTTCGTGCAGCGACTGAATCGGGCGGCGAACGGCTGGAGGCGACTGAAAAGTTCCCGCTTCGATGGCATCGAGTACCAGCAGCGTCGTACCGACGCGAAGATACTCCGCCGGCTCGCACATGTTGGAATCACCCAAACCGATTTGCAGCCGCTGACGCTTGGCAAACAACTCGAAATACTCGCGCGGCGCGAACCATGAATCGGCGTAGATCGCTTTAAAGAAATGTCCCATCGAGAAGATCGGCCGGTCACCGATCATGCCGCCGTAACCTACAACGCAGTTGATCGCAGGTGCTTTGTCGGCGATTTGAAACTTGCCGGCGGTATCCACCATCCCCGCCCCCGCAAAGATCGGGCGACTGATCAGAAACGGGACGAGCGCTTTGCGAGCCCTACGAAATGCGGCGAATTGCAACAAACCATACAAAGCCAGCGCTAACGGGGCGGTGAGGATCCGGGTGAGGAGTTGCAGCGAAGATTCGAGCCACACAGGAACGTGAATACAGGTTTCGCGGCCCTCGACAAGGTCGCGCCCGAAAAGAAGCATGGCGATGGACTCGCGACCGCCTGTCATCAGCTTGAGCGGCATGTAAACGATCGCAGCAATCAGGAAATACGAGAGTGTTCCCAGAACGCACATCCCAATCCCCAGCCACGTGAGCAGCGCCAGCGGAAAGAGGCACACCAGTCCCAGTCGCCACAACAGAAGTCGAGCGCCTGATGCGAACGTCGCTTCGTAGTTCTCTTGTGCCCCGTAGACGTTATCGCAGGCATCGCGATCGTTCTTAATCAATTGAAAGCCACAATCGGCCGCAGCCTCGGCCAGCAGCCGATCCTGTGCTCGTTGGTACGTAATGGCTTCGCGAGGACCGCGACACTCGGGCGTCGCGCCTTCGATCAAGCCACCACCAGCCGCAGGTCGTTCTGCCTCGAACCACACGGCACCGCCGCAGGCTGTGAACACCCCTTCTTTGAAGTGCTTTGCCGGCACTGTGGGCACGCGCCGATGCAGCGCGGCCACGAGCGACTCATAAAGACGAAACTTCGAGCGTCGAGAAGTAGCTAATTCGGAAGAGGAACGGATCGCATACTCGGTTTCCAAACCGAGCAACCGTTGAAAGACCTCTGCCACGGCTATTCGCCACCGTGTGGAACTTTGGATTCTTCAAGATAAGCTTGCGGTTCGATTTGGCTATCGCGTCGAACCATTTTCACAATCGCCTGCATCGACTGCGTCCTGTCTTGCAAAAGCTGGGTTTCGATCGGAGCGACGACGGCTTGCTCTTGGATGGTCTGAGTATTGGTCGACATTCGCAAATTTCCTTGGAGCTGAAGATGAACGTGGCGAGAACGAGACTAGACTCCATCGTATCCCGGCCACCTGCTGCCCGCAAGTAAATTGGCTCGCGAGAACCTCGAATCGAATCTCGACAGGGAATGTACGAGAGCCTGGCTCCGGCCGTGGTTGGCAATTGTTCATTACCCCCGGTGTGGCCTTGCTTTCAGAGCCAACCACGACAAAAATAGCCACTTCCCATTCTCCAGTTGCCTGACAATCGGCGACGGCCCGTCAGATAGGTTCCGAAATGGTCTTTGAGCACATTGAGAAGCTGAAGAAAGAGTATACGGACAAATACGTTACCGTCGACACAACGCGTCCCGAGTTGCGGCGTTTTGGCGGCATGACGGGAACCGTTCGAACCGTCAATATGAGTGGGCGAGCGCTGGTGGAATTTGACGCCTACGCGAACATTGGCTGGTACGACATCGATGTCGACTTCCTAAAGGTCATCGACGCGCCGTTGCCAAAGCCGGAGGCCAAGAAGCCCGAAGCCAAGAAGGCAGAAGCCAAGGCCAGTCCGAAAGCCGCGCCGGCTACGAAGGCCGCGCCGGCTGCCAAGCCAGCAAGTGGTGGTGCTATGTCGGTCGCCGACATGTTGGCAGCTGCACGCGGTAAAGGCGGAGGAGGTGCCCCCGCTACGAAGCCGTCGAGTGCGGCAGAGATCATGGCAGCCGCGCGAAGCGAAAAGGGCGGTGCCGCTGCGCCCGCCAAGGCCGACCCGAAATCAATGAGCGTCGCCGACATGTTGGCAGCCGCCCGAGGCGAGAAGGCTGGCGGTGCCGCTCCCGCCGCGAAGGCCGCTGCTGCTCCCGCCGTCGCGGCGAAGAAAGATCCCAAGTCGATGAGCGTCGCCGAGATGCTCGCGGCGGCTCGCGGAGACAAAAGTGGTGGCGGAGACGCAGCGTCAGTAACCGCTGCCGAGGATCCAAAAGCCGGTGTTCGCGACATGCTGGAGTCAGCTCGCAAACCGAAAGCGGGCGCTGCTGTCGAGGAGCCGCCAGCTGCCGAAGAAGCTCCCGTACCCGAGGCCTTACCGACTGCATCTGGCGGTCGTCGCAATGACATCAAGTCAGTAGCAGATCAACTTGCGTACTGCCGCAAGGTTGATGCTCGCTAGTTTCGACGCAATTTGGACTGCGGCGACTTGTCGCCGCTTTCTGTTTCGGGACAAAAGCCGCTTCGCCGTAGAGAAAGCTGTGACAAGTCACAGCAATCCAAAGAACGGCGACTTCTACTCGCCGTGGGTCACTTGAAGGCGATAGATTGCAACTTCGCCGTACGCTTCCGGGCGGTCGCCTTTCTGGACGTTTGATTGCGTGTAGCAACCTGCTTTGAAGTAAGACGATTTACGGAACACCTCCCAATCCATCTTCAGCTCGTCGTTGTACCAGACCTTGATGTGCCCGTCGCCAGTCGCAATGCGCAGCTTGAACCGGTCACCGATGTGGTAGTCGGAATCAAGCGGTACGTCGTCCAAATCATTGCGTTCGATGAACAGCTTGCTCTTTTCGAGTCGCACCATCATGACGTCGTCTTCTTTGTCGTGAATCTGGGCACAGACGACGTGCTGTTTCACATCGGGAGTGTGAGTGATCGCCTGTTCGATTTCCATGACGTGACTCAGACCGTCGTTCGTTGACCAGTAGATTTCGTCCTTCCCGCCGGCTTTCATCTCGCGTAACTCCGAGCGCGGAAACTTTGAATTCTCGGTCCCCACGCCAGCGCACGACGCTCTGAATAGAACGGCATCACCCGAATTCGAAGTATAAAAACAAGTCGGCTCTTGGAAGGTCGCCAATTCTGGCTGAACCACTTCGTCCGGATCTCCCTTGCGTGCCGTGTTGTACGGTAGCGTCAGCTTCCAGCCGCTCAGATCGAGAACGGCGGAAGGAATCTCTGCGGCCGACAACGACGCAGTGGAGGCAAGTAACGATAACAGAAGTAAAACTCGCGAGATCATTCTCATGTCTCCCAATAGTTCGCAGGGGCTGGCCACAAAAGAGGTTCTATTCACTTGAAGTTTAGTGGACAGAGGCAGCGTCTCGACAGCTGCTAGTAATTTCGATCGAAGGCGTTGAACTGTGGTTCGGCTGCGGCTGGTGGCAGCTCTTCGAAACTCGCCGGTTGGAACTCTTCTTGTCGCTGACTGGCAATCCGATGTGCCTCGATTCGCCCCGCCAAGTGGCCGCCCAGAACTCCAGCCACGTAGAGCGGCGTTCCCAGAGTCGGCACGAACGTCGAGGCCGAATTCCCGAGATAGGTTCCATAGGCGGGATACAGCACGCGGTCGGCCGCCTGCTCCTCTTCGAGCGTTCCTTCAGCACGCAGATAGCTGAGTGCGTCGTTCGTGGCTACGGCTTCGTACCACAAGGGAGTCACAGGCAACAAATACCCGGCGGCATACGTGCCTTTATAGTTTCGCTGGGCGAAGTCTTTGGCGTGGCCGCCCTCGTGAATCGCGACTGCGGGGACGTCGGAATAGATGCTGATGGTGTCGGTAAATGGGTTGTAGTGGTCACCGCCAATCAAGCGTCCGGGGAACACGGTTTCCCCCAACCAGAGCGTAGCACCGAGCGTGTATCGCCAGCCCCAGGCAACCGACTTGTTGGCCACCAGTCGCCGCCACTCGTCTCCAGGGGCGTACTGATTTAGTCGCACCTTGACCGTGGTCAGTTCGTTGGAAGTGAGATATGCGGCAATCGCTTGTTCGGTTTCCAGCGAGATATTGTGATTGTCGATGCGGTGATTCCACAGCACGATTTTATCGGGAATTCCAATCACCCAGCCGATTCCATCGATGATCGGTTGCGGCCGACCTCGCTCGATTTGTGTTTTGGTGACGGCTGCCAATTGATCAGAACCGTAGTAGTCCGCGCTGGTGCCATAGCGATAACGAGCCGTCACACAGCCACTGGCGATCAGGCACCAGGCGGCACATAACAGAACGAGCATGACATGGGCGTCTTTCCACCGGCGATAGGTCGGCGACATCATGGCGTCATGCTCGCTGAGGGCACAGGAGTAGAGAGATATTGATTCGCGAAGAAGGCTTCGGGGCGAGAATCGTATCTGTGGCCCGTGAATTCGAGAAGAGCTGTTATTGCGGGTGATCGCGAAAAACTTGGCAGTGCTGCAATAGCACTGCCATCACAAGCAAAGGCAGGTCGCTCGAACTGGCCGATCTTCTAGTGAGCCAGTACGGCATCGACTTCGACTTGGCCCGTTCGGCTCTCTGCCAGGCTCGTATCGAGCGATAGACGCATCGTGACTGCCCAGCGACCATTCGCATCGCCGCGAACGTGCCAGTGAGGTTGTACGACGACCGACTGATGGACCAACTCGAAACCCCCTTCAGACTGACTGACGGTTTCGATCGGGAATGTCCACACATTCGTCGGACGATCGGCAGACCAGTGGACGTCGATACCAAGCCACTCGTCAACGAGCCCGAGGTCGTTGACATCGCACAGATCGAGTTGTGTGCCTAGCTGACCAAGACGGTCGTTGTGGTCGCCTCGATAGAAGAACCGATCATCCGCACCGGACGGCAAGCCAGCGAGATTGAACTCGACGGAGAAATGCAACGTGCGATTCTGTGGCAGGTTTTCGAGCAGGTAGGCGATCTCTAGCACGTTGCTCCCGGAGTTGAGCGTCACGCCCTTCGTTAATTTGAGCGGAATGCCAAAGGCGTTGCCTTCGCGGCTCATCAAGACCTGAACGCGATCGACTCCCTTACGCAACTTCGTTTCAAAGCCACCGTCGCGGAAGTCGCACCGCTCTTCGGCATCGCCAGAAGTAATCGCGTGGAGCGACGTATCATCATCGTAAAAATGATCGACGAGACTCTTGCGAGGATAGCTGTCGTACTGGAGTCGTTGATCGAGTCCTTCCTGTTTGAAGACCACTCGATCGTGGATGCTGGCCACGCTGCCGTTGTCTTGATTGGCACCGGCCAAGACCTTGCGATGATACGCTTCGGGGCGTCGTGTGAGTGTGGCCAGTAAGTTGTGACAGATGGAACGAATATCAAGCTCGTACAAGTGACCGCCCGTCAACGGCGCTAAAAAAGCCACGACACGATCGTTCGCGAGGCGAATCTCTTGTTGTCCGTCGAAGTTGAAATCGTCAGCCGTTGCTTCAACCCATTTCGTGGGTTTATCGGTGGCTCGATCGAGCAAGTTATCGGCGGCAATCAGATGGTTGTAGACGGCGTTGCGCAGGTGCGGCAGATAAATGCCGCCGAACGCCCCATGCCAGTAACTGCAATTACACTGGCCGCGATACAACTCGCGACGCGCCCAGTTGAGTTCGTCGCTCGAACCGCCCGCTGCTTCCGCTTGTGCCAACCGGCGACTGACTTGCATCATCCGCGAGTACATCTCGTTAGTTTCGGGATATTTCACCTTGAAGTTCCGCCAATAACCGCCTCGTACAAATCGGACGAGTCGTTGCCAGCGGGGATCGTCGTGCATTTCGTGGGTGATGTTCTCGTACTCGACCTGCTGATCGGCGGCGAGAACCCATTCGGTCATCTCGCGGTAACTGCCATCGGGCAAATAAATCTTGCCGACGGGCGGTGTCGACTGTGCCGCATCGGCCAGCGTCGTGGTGTTGATCCAGTCGCGATTCTTGACCAGGCCATCGAAAAAATGCCGCAGCCAACCATTGTCGTAGACGTGTTTCTTCGTGTCGGGCCAAGTCCCAAACTTCTCGCCATCATCGCCGAAGGTCACCACGGCACCGGGATGACGTTCCGCGATACCTCGCAAGTAATCGATCGTCTCGTGCGGGGCACCGAACGGGATCAGGTAGCGAAGCCGCTCGCTGCCAGGAAAAATATTCAACGTCCGGCCATCGTCCTCGGTCACGAAGTAGCCATTCAGCTCGTCTTCGTTCAGTCCGGCGTTCTTGAAATGGAAATCGTCTAGCACCGTGTATTTGATGCCAGCATCGGCGATATCCGACGCCATGGGTTGTTCCCAGACTCGTTCGGGAACCCACATTCCTTGTACGGTCGCACCCAGACGCTGCTCCAACCAGCGCGAGTAGTCGCTGATTTGTCCGACACGATCACGCGACGGAATCATCGCCAAGATCGCTTCGTAAAAAGATCCGCCGAT
Source organism: Planctomycetota bacterium (assembly GCA_963204995.1). Lineage (GTDB taxonomy): Bacteria > Planctomycetota > Planctomycetia > Pirellulales > Pirellulaceae. Next base: position 34,491 of record CAUJKL010001015.1, read on the forward strand.
GATCTCGACGCGCCCAGCCTCGACCAATACAGCCAGCCGATCCAAGTACTCGCTGTGGTGCTCGTCTAGCCATTCCATCAGCGGCCCGCTGATGTGCAGCGAAATCCTCAGCTCGGTGTACGGCTCAAAGACATCCAAGAACGGCAGATAGCTGTCTTGGTAAGCCTGCTCGAAGACCCCATCGAAGTTTCCGATTGGCTGGTGATTGTGTAGTACCAAACAGAAGCGAATTGGCTGGGTCATGGCAGCAGCTTAGCTCATTGTAAAAGGAAGTTGCAATTCGGGCGAAGCGTCTAGACGCGAGGACTTGGATTGCCAGTGTGTCGATGTAGAGTCCAACACATCGGCCATTTATCGGCAAAGTCAACGCCGTTTATCTAGTCATTTCTTGCCGAATACTTTCTGTAATCAAACGACTCAAGCAAATACCGAACGGAGTTGTGCCGCCGCCTGTTCGGGGCTTACAGGATTTATAAAACATCCGGTCCCTAACTCAAAGCCCGCCAGCCGGGTCATGCGCGGAGTTAATTCGATTCGCCAGTGATAATCGTCGTGAGAAGACAGGCGAAACGGTGCGTTACGAATCCAGTAATTGTAGGCGGGCGAATCCAACGTGTCTTCAAGTCCTCGAATGAGTTTCTGCATGAGGTCGGCCAATTCGACGAGTTCTGAATCCCGAGTCGATTCGAAGGATTCGCAATGTTCTTTGGGCAACACCCACATCTCATAGGGAAAGCGCGAGCCGAACGCACAGAAGACGGCAAAGCTATCAGTCTCCAAGACGTGTCGATCGCCATCAACTTCGCCGTCGATCAGATCACAAAAAGCACAGCTGCCATGCAGCATCCGGTGCTCACCCGCTTTGGCAAGTTCGAATTGGATGTCAGCCGGTACGTTTGAAGTAGCGATCAGTTGACTGTGAGTGTGTTCCAGTGTCGCACCGCCCTCGACGCGTGCGTTCTTGAAAACAAGTCCATAAGCAAGTCGCGAGTCTTGCCGCAGGTTGCGCAATCGATCGCGGTAGGCAATGAACGTCAGGCGAGCTTCGTCACCGCTGATGTCAGATAAACTGGCAACATGCGACGGCGATTCGATAATGACTTCGTGAATCCCGATTGCCGCTTCGCCCCGATCGCCCGAAGCATTCATCTCGACGGCCGGGTACTTATTGGGAACAACTCGCACCTTCCACGACTGAGTTGTCGAGCGGGAAGGATAAACCGCCGACGTTTCCGGCGTCAGGCCTTCGTGTCCGGGGCAGAACGGGCACTCCTCGACGCTCACATCACTCGTGGTCGCGAGTTGATCCGGCCTTGCCGCACGGTTTTCTGCAATGATGACCCAACGTCCAGAGAGCGGATCTTGTCGAAGTTCTGGCATAGAAGACTACAGATGAAGCATGAAGAGGCCGTTACGGCTTGATTTAATGAGCAGCCTCGGCCGCCTCGCGCGCTGCCGCACGTTGTTTCAGCATCTGTTCGTAGAGCGAAACGTACTGCCGGGCACTTTGTTCCCACGACCAATCTTGCTTCATGCCGGTTTCGACGATGTTTCGCCACGTATCGCGGCGCGTGTTGTAAGTGTCACACGCACGTCGCAACGTGAGTTCGAGCTGATCTGCGTCGTAGGCTTGGAAACTGAAACCGTTTGCCGTTCCGGCCGAAAGGTTTTGTGGCGAAGCGTCAATAATCGAATCGGCCAGTCCACCTGTCTCGCGGACGATCGGCACCGTGCCATATTTCAGACTGTAAAGCTGGTTCAAGCCGCAGGGCTCGTAACGGCTTGGCATCAGGAACATGTCGGCACCGGCTTCGATCTGGCGAGCCACGGGATCAGAGAAGCCGAGTCGCACACCCACGCGATCCCGCCGCTGTTGCGCGAGGTCTTTGAGTATCTCGTGATAGCGAGGCTCGCCCGTCCCCAGAATCACCCACTGAATGTTTTCGCGATGCACCCACCGCCGCATGACTTCGGCGACGAGATCCCAACCCTTCTGATCTGCCAAGCGACCGACCAAGCCGATAAGTGGCGTGTCAGGCTCGGTGGGCAGACCAAATTCGCGCTGTACGGCGGCCTTACAAGCAGCCTTCCCTTCTTGCCAATTCTCGACGCTGTAGTTTGCGGCGAGGTGCGGATCGATTGCTGGATCCCACTGGCTGTAGTCAACGCCGTTGATGATCCCGAACAGCGACGCCGATCGCTGACGAAGCACACCTTCCAATCCGCAACCAAGATCGCTTTTAATCTCTTGGGCATAACGCGGGCTGACCGTGTTAATGGCGTCCGCGAAGACCAAGCCGGACTTCATCAGATTCAAGTTGCCCCAGAACTCCATCTGCTTCCAATTGAAGTATTTCCAGTCCAAGCCCGTCAGCAACATATCCCAGTGCCAAAAGTGACCTTGATACGCCATGTTGTGAATCGTCATCAGCGTGACAATGTCTTCGTATCCGCGAGCGTGTTGGTACTCGATACGGAGCAACGCCGGAATCAAGCCGGTTTGCCAGTCGTTACAGTGGATGACGTCCACGTGCAAATCGAGTAAGCGAATGGCTTCCATGATGGCGCGAGAGAAGAAGACGAATCGTTCGCAGTTGTCTTTGTAATCTTGCCCTTCCTCCTGATAGAGCTGTGCGCGATCGAAATACTCAGGCTGATCGACGAAATAGACTGGCACGTCGGAACCAGGGATGGTCCCTTTCAGCAGATGCCCGATCATCACCTTGCTGCCGATCGGGATCTCGAACGTCACGTCGGTCGGCTCTAGCACGGCACCGCTCTGTCGCACTTGTCGATAGAGCGGAGTGAAGACCATCGGCTGATGGCCGAGTTGGCACAAAGCTCCTGGCAAAGCTCCGCAGACATCTGCCAAACCACCGGTCTTGGAGAAAGGGGCGACTTCACTACTGGCGATCAGGATATTCACGGCAGAACTCCAACCTGGTTGGTTCGTGGGCCATTCTCGAACGGAGGGATCTCTTGCTATGAGTAATCTATTACATTTTAGCCCCCGCGCCAGTACGAGTTCGAAGATCGCCCGTAATTCGCGAACACTTTGGAGTGCGGCGACTTGTCGCCGCTTTCCCATTTTGTTACGGCTACTTTCCGGGTATTCGTTGGTCCGCCAAGGCGAAAGCGGCTCCGCCGCAGAGGAAAGCTGTGACAAGTCACAGCACTCCAAATGGCGATTCTTCGTCGCGATGGGAGTATTGTTCGGCCTTCACCATCTGGTTACCTTGGTGCCTTCTTCCCCTTATTTCTGCGGAAACCACAGCATGCACAACGCCCGGGCATTCAGAGACAAGCTAGATCGAGGCGACCTTTGCTTCGGAACCGGGATCGGCCTCTCGGACCCCAATGTCACGGAAGCGCTCTGCGGCGATCTCGATTTCTTCTGGGTCGATATGGAACACACAGCCTTGTCGCTCCAAGAGGTCAAGTACCACTTGATGGCAATCAAGGGCAGCGGGACGGCGGCACTCGTGCGGGTTCCCTGGAACGATCAAGCGTTGATCA
>CAUJKL010001016.1 GCA_963204995.1 Planctomycetota bacterium
CATCGGCGTCGATTAACTCGATCAGCGAATCCAAGGCGTGCGTCGTACGATCCACGTCGAACCACACTTCCGTCCCGGCATTCGCGGTGAAACTGTAGATGTCATAGTCTCGGCGGTCGTTCAAAAATCCTTGAATTTCAAATCCGAGGCGTCGATTTTCGTCGCCACCTTTCTCGAACGGAGCGAGTTGTCCAAGGAACTGCGCACTGTCGGTGGTCGCGTTCGTGCCGGGCGAGATGACTTCTCGCGGCTCAAGTTCGGTGGTCGCCAGGACGTTACGGTCATGGCTGTACTGTTCCAGCACAATGCCTTGCCATTCGCCGGGACGTCCCGCGTTCCCCAACGACACATTGCCCGATACGGTGAGGACCGCCAGGAACATCGAGTTGTTGGTTCCCGTATTGGCCAGGTCAAGGCGTACTTGCGTTGCGCCCACAGGAATGAAGGGACGCAGGTCGTACAACTCGTCGTCCGGCGAGAGGTTGGAGGTCGGCAATGTGGGATTCACCGGACTGTCGCCAACACCACCAACGGTAATGAAGTTGCCTGGCGTTGGTACCACGAGCGACGAGTCGTCGGCACCACCTGCGGAACTCGTCAAGCGAGTTCCATTGACATCGATTTGTCCGGTGCCCGGGAGATTCGGATCGCTGAACGACATGCCGACGGCCAACTGGGCAATGAAGTTCGGATCATTTGGATTGGCGGGCTGAGCAAAGGTCAGCGTGTTCGTCAAAGGATTGCCGCCCGTCAAGCCACCATCGAGAATCATCACCGTCCGTTCCGGCAGCGTCGGGTTGGAATAGACGACCGTCAGGCTAACGCCTTCGACGTTGTTCGGCAGACCGGTCGATGTTTCGTCGATCGTAAAAGTGAAATTGGGTGGTAACCCGGTTAGCAACGCTTGAGCGACAATGTTCGTAACATCCACTCGCCCGGTTTCGAAGTTGACATTGTTCGAATCGTCGACATTCGACAAATACGAAATTGGCAGCAACTGTCCATTGAAGCGAATGGATTGCGGACGGAAGGCGGGCGGCGCAGGGAACGTCGTTGTGGTGCCGTTTCTGGTGGCAACGTGCAGCAACGCGAGTTCAATCGTTGCTCCGGCTGGAATGGTGGCATCGAGAATTCCGGTTCCGTTCGTGCCGACCCCGTCCGTGCTCACACCTAATCGGCCAGACAGTGTCGCTGCAATGTTTGAATCCGGTTGAAACAGTTGCAGACTGTCGCCGACGTCGCGCGTCTGAACCTGGACGTCACCGCGTGGATCGAATCCGGCTCCGATCGTATCATCATTCAAGGATGTCAAGACGACCGGCGACTTGGGCTGGCCGATGACTTGGATGGCACCGCCGATGCGATCGTTGATCTCCAGCGGACGTCCGATGGCTCGGAAGCCGGCTTGATCCGGTACTGTCGGATTGTTCCCGTTGCGATCGCCGCTGAGCAACTTCACCACCAAGCTCGAGGTCGCGTTGCTTTCCAATCGGAGACCACCAAACGTATGCAGGTCGGGTACATAGATCGTGTCTTGCACGACGTGGACGATGTCGGTGTCGTCCCAGACGCTTTGCGTCGTCAGCGTCTGACCGCGGACCAGCATGCCATTGATGGAGTTGTCCGCCAGGCGGTTGTTAAAGACGAGGGGCCCTTGATTGTCGCGGAACCCTTCGAGTCGGTCGATCAGTCCGGTGGCCCGTCCCGAGTCGCGGTTCAAGTCAGAGTTCAACGCATTCACGTTGATATTGATCGCGGCGGCATCGTTGTCGCGAAGGATATTGTCGATGATGATCGGCTGCGCGCCACGGATGTAAATGGTGCCCGCCTCGTTAAACCCACGACCAAATCGTCCTGGATTCGTCGCGGCACCTTGGCCTCCGAGGCCTCCGGCGTTGTTTTCAAAGACCGAGTTTGCGACGCGTGTCTCGGCCTGATGGATCTCCAACACGTTGAAGGCATTGAAGGTGCCTTCGACACGAGTCACACCGCCGCCGTAGGCGAACAAAGCGTGGTCGATATTGCCGCTCGAGTATTCGGCCAGCATGATGCCACCCCAGTCGCCGGGTGTCGCTTCGTTATTCGATCCCGGCGAACTCACGCCATCGTTCGCCGTGTCGAATGTGCCGCCCGCACCGTAGCGATCGTCAAGTAAACTGGTGAACTTGATCTCCAACCCTTCACGGCCTTCCGCGATGAATTGTGCTCCGATACCGGTCTCGATGCGAGCTCCGTCTAGTTTCACCACGATCGATGGATCAACGGACAAGCGAGCATCAAAACGAGGCCGCAACGAAACTCCAGTGTCGTTCAGGAGGGCACCTTGAGTAGTACCGTCATCCAAGTACGTCGTTGAGGTGCCGTCGAGCCGAGCAACAAGTATATAGTCGCCGGAAGGGCGTAAGCGGTAGAGATTGCGAGCGACGTTGCTGCCGGTGGCGATTGGAAGTTGCGCCAATTGAACGGAACGCTGGATCGACTGTGCCGTGCCGCCGACCGTCACATTCGGAGTGCGTTCCGATGCCGGGCCTTCGTTGCCCAGCACGTCGATGAACGTTACGCGATAGTTGTACGTTCCCGCCGCCAACGTGCCGCCGCCGATCAATGGCGTCAGTGTAACTTGCGGAACACGCGGAGCGTTTGCTCGTGGATGCACCAGCGCTCCACCACGGGTCGTTCCATTATCCACGTAGGACGTGGACGTGCCGTTCAGTTGAGTGACAAGTTCGTACGTTCCGTCGGGACGACTTCGATACAGGTTGCGAGCGACGAAATCTCCGGCGACAACGGGCAGCTGTGCAAGGCGAATGGATCGCGTCGCGGTCGTGGCTGTAACGTTGGGTGTCGCGTCGGAGACAGGTCCTTCGTTCCCTTGGATGTCCACAAATGTCAGGCGATAGTTGTACGTACCAGCCAGCAAAGTGCCGCCGGCGATCGGCGTCTGTGTGATCAGCCCAATCGTTGGTGGTTGAGGTTCGAGCAACAGCCCGCCTGGCGTGCCCTGGATCAGTAGGTTCTCGCCAAATACGTGGACAATGTCCGTATCGTCGAACCGTCCCGACACGGTCATCGGCCGAATCGAGTTGCCGGCGGGTGTCTGGATGCGGACGAACAGGCCATTGATGCTATTTCCCGACACCGCATTCTTATAAATGTCTGGCCCGACGCGGTCGTAGTCTGACGTGAAGGCGAATTTTTGGTGACGCGGAGCGTGGAAGTTTGTTTCTTCGAAACTGTTCGGACTGGCCGAGATCGCGGCATCGGCACTGCGCGAGATCTTGTTGAATGCGATCGTCGGCCGCGTGTCGATGATGTGAATTGGTGTGATGACTTGCGCCACCGAGTTAATAACGACGTTGCCGCCACCGTAGCGGATGTCGGCGTTATTGACGTAGTTCAGGAAGATACCTTCTTCGTCATAGACAAAGTTGCCATCGGCTCGATCGTTATCGTCGCGGAACAGCAGTCCGCCCCAGTCGCCTGGTAGCGGTGTCGTGGTGAACGAGAAAGTATCCGTACCAATCGACTCGTCGTGATAGGACGTGAAGAAGACGTTGTTCTTTGGTGTGCCAAGGACTTGTAACGCCCCGCCACTACGATCGATGCCCGGTGCCGAGCTGCCAACGCCCACTCGCGCTCGACGCAGCTTAAACACAGCACCTTCGTCAACCATCATCGTTACGCCACGCGGAATCTCCAGCGTCGTACCGTCACGCAGCGGTTGGCCCAGGTTGTTGAATCCGATCTCGTAGGCGACTCGGTCGGTAAGTGTGCTGATGCTGCCGTCCGCATCATTTCCGACGACGCGGATAATGTCACCGGGCTGAGAAGCACTCACCGCATTCACGGCTGTCGTGCTACCGATGTTATTGAAGGGGTTCGCCAACGAGCCATTGGGATTCGACGGGGCTGTCTTGTCAACAAAGAGAGTGCGACCACCAAGTTCGATTCCGGAAAAGCCAGTGGTCAGCGTGATACTGCGCTCGCCAACCAGCTTAAATTCAGCACCGGAGAGTGTCGTGCTGCCGGTTCTCGGATCGAGAACCTGGACGTTGAATCCGGGCTCGGCGTTGATTACGTTCGCGATTCGTTGCGCAATTCCAGAAGCCGTCAAACCATTGACGTCGATGCGCCGGTTGCCGGCGGTGACAGCTCCGGTTCGATCGATCTCGAATCGCCGCACGGTTCCTGATCCGTCGGTCAAGGTGATGACCTGCCCATCGACGAATCCAGCCGTTCCGGCGGTAACGTCTACCACGCGGTTTTGGTGCTGCGTCTCGAACCAAAAGTTGTAGACACCACCCGGAATTCCGTCGGCATTGCCATCCAGCGGAGTTCGAGTCGTCAAACGCGTGTTTTCCGGGCTGCTCAGTCGCGGGCCGGTGAGATCAAAGTTGTCGGCATCGATGATGCTGAAATCGGCATCCCCACGGAAATTCAACCGTAGGTCGTAAGCGCCCTCGCTGGTCCCGCCGAGGCCGGTGTCCTCGATAATGGGATCGTAATCATCGTTCCCACTTGCCGAGACACCAATGTAATATGTACCGGCCGTCAGCTTGACCTCGATATACGAGTCGCTGCTGTAGTAGTCGTCGTTATGAGCGATCAACTCGCGACCGGTCACGACACCATTCGCATCGACGATCTCGCGATACAGATTCAAAGTCGTATCCAGTTGGCTGGCGTTGGCCAGGCGTTCGGCAAACGTCTCGGCGGTAAAGATCCCCGCACCGCCTGCGGGCACATCGATCGTGAATTTATACAGATCGATGTCCTTGCTCTCGGGGCGGAACAGTCGCTGCAGATGGACGATGTCGTGATCGCCGGGGAAAATCGGTTCGACGGTATTGTCGAAGATCTGTGCGGTATCGGTGCTCGTGACCGTTAACGCCGGCAAATCGAGCGAGTTGCCGATACCGAACAGCCGCTCAACACCATCAAACGCGCTGCGGAACCACGAATTGCGGTTGGCTTCGTCACTTAGCCCGTATTGGTCGTTCCAGCTAACGGAGTTGTCCAAGATAATCGTCATTCGACTATCGACACCCGGTCCGTCGGCCACGTCCGTGAAACCGACACGCACACCAACACCAGCGATCACTTTGGGGGTGGGGTTTGGCGGAAGCGGAATAGCTCGAAGGTCACCAGTCGCGACGATGACCGCCGTCGTATCCAATTCGTCGACGGTTTCAACGAACTGTACGCCCGCGTTCTGGCTAATCAACTCGAAGACTTCACGCGCCCGCTGCTTCTGAGCCGCAGTGATCAAGTTGAACGCGAGTTGCTGGCCGCCTTGCGTGTCAGGGATCGAGCCGTACACATTTCGGAAGATGTATTTGACCGTCGTAATGCCAGCGGTTGTGTCTTTGGCGTTGCCTTCGATGTGCTCGTCGCCCACTCCGCTGTCAGAGATCTCGCGGTGCCCTGGCTCCTCGCTCGATCCTGGGAAGTCCAGTGGATAAACCTGGGTATCGATTCGAGAAGAAAGCAATACGCCCTGCGACCGGAGCGTTAAAGCGGTTCCACCTCCGGCGAGAGTAATGTCGCGGTCGTTCAACAAATGAACGAGGTTTCCTACCGCTGACGCCGTGACCTTGAAGCTTGATGTCGCCGTCGCGGTATTCACGGCGTTGACGATCGCCGCTGTGATATTATCTCGCGTCAGACTGGCGCTAAAGAAAATCGGAATGTTGCCAACAGCCGGCGTGCCATTCGTGTCAACGAATTCGAACGTTTGTGAAACGCCATTGTTGTCGATGATCGTGACGCTTTGGCCATTGCGCAAGTTGGCACCGGATCCAACGACATCCAGCACGGACCCAGTATCGAAGACGTTACTGAGATTCGTGGCGGTGTCGAAACTCGATCCGAGACCGGCGAGCTTAATGGTGAAGTGATTTGTAACCGAGGTCGCGATTGGTTCCGCAGCGTTACCGCTGCTGATCGAGGCAAACATCAACGCTCGCGAACGACCGTCGGCATTGATGGCGTTGACGAGGTCTTGTGCGGTGCTCTGGTTGCCAGCATTCGTGTTCAGGTCGACCGTCACTTGGTTTCCGCGAACTGTCACACGCGGCGCACTCGGCCCGCCGTGATCGCTTTTGGTCACGTCGATCTTAATCGCGCTGCCAAATTGCTCGGCCGTCAGTTCGTCGCTTTGGAAGCGAACGATCACGTTGCCGGAGGAATTGAAATCGGACGTAGCCTCGACGTTCAAGCCGACCGCCACGGGTGCCGCGGGTTGTGCCTCGTCCGTTCCGATACGCAATCGCATGACACCGGGACCGACTTCTGTTCGAAACTCGTGCTCGCCCGTGCCAGCATCCAGGATGTCGATCGGCGAGTTGTCAGGATGAGTGGCCAGCTGAAACGTATCGGGTGTGCGATTGACGACGAAGTAATTGACAGCGCCCACCAGGCCGCCCGGAAGCGCACCCGTCGAGTTCACACGAACGACATCACCATCGATCAAGCGATGCGACGCGCTCGTGATCACATTGGTGGTTGCGTTCACGGTAAAACGGCCAGATCGTTCCAATTCCTCAAGCGGAGCTGCAAAGGTCAGCACTGCCGAATCGGCTGCCGGATCGTACTGAACCGACGTCGGAACAAAGACATCGTCGTCGGTGTTTTCAACCGTCTTGCGCGTAAAGAACAGCTTGTAGAAGTTCGGGTTTTCGGCACTCGTGACGAAGGAATCCAGGCCCCGCGACACACCGACAATTCCGGTACTCAAGGTCGCCGTCGAGTTTCCTGTCAGGGTTACACGACCGGCGGTGGCGGACGCCTTGGTTCCAAATCCGGGTACATTGTTGATCGCATCGGCAAGTGCCAAAGCCATCTGATTTGGGGTGGACGTCGAGCTGAAGGTCACTCGACGCGCCGCCGAGTTCACCAGCGAGCTGTCGCTGTCGAGTTCGAATGCCTGGGAGGTTCCAAGCCCGTTGCTGATCGTGATCGTATCGCCATCGCGGAAGGCAGGTCCGTTAAATACAACATCGGGCGCGAACAAGTCATCGTCATCGAAGTACACCACCAACTGATTGCGTGCTTGCACCAGCGCGCCGGAAGGAGAACGCGTGACCGGCTGTGGCACGACAGATCGGATTTGCGGCGCCAGATCCAACTCGAAGAAGATCGGCTGAACGTTACTCCCGTTATCGATACCGTCTTCCGTCAAGTCGCCAACCGCACAACCGGCGAAAATCTGCCCGTTGACGTTGTAAGTGCAGCCGCGGTTCGTGCTCCGCAAGGCAAGCAAGGGATGATTGCCGAAGACATCGATGCGATACAGGTCGTCCGGCAGTGTATCCGCAAAGCGAACGATGATTTCGTTCTCCTTCGGTGCCGCAGCGGGACCTAAGAAGCCGGGCTTAATGACGATGTCATTTGCTCCGCTCAGCGTCACCGTCGGAATCGGTGGCTCGGCGGCGTTCGTGGTCGCCAGAATCTTATCCGGGTTACCAGAAACGATTTCGGCCACAACCAGGGCGCTGGAGTTGAGATTCGAATTGATGGCGTTGACCAGATCCCGCGCCGTCGTCTCGTTGAACGGGTTCGTATTCAGACGAGCCGAGATGCTGTTTCCATTGACCGTGATCGTCGGAGCGCCTGGAGCACCCTGGTTGCTCTTGGTTAGACTCAGGGTGATGCCGTTTTGCTCTTGCCCCAAACGGACGGCGGTCAAGCGAATGACGACGGCCCCATTGGTTCCGAGGTTCGAGGTTGCGGTCGCCGCAGCGAATGTGCCGTCGCTCCCGCTCCGCGTGATTTGAATCCGCCCCGGATTGTTGCGCAGATCGTCAGCTGAAAACCGCTGATTCTCGTCGAACTTAAAGACCAGCTCTTGCGGAGCCACATTGCGCACGTCGGTTCGGTCCAGACGCAACAAAGCGTCGTTGTTCGGTTGGATTCCGATCAACTGCGGGCCCACCGCTAGCAGCTCGCGACGTTCCAACGTTTCCAACAACATTTTTCGTTGTTGCTTGCGCTGTAACGAGTTGCGCCGCTTTTTGCGGGTGACCTCGGGACTTGAAGATGACGAACGGTTACGTCGGATAGACATACACCAAGCCTCAGAAAAGTTGCAGGTGCCTTGGAGGCAATAGCCAGAAACCGTGGGTGTTACATAGGGATTACGATGCACCCCGCGCCCACATCAGCCAGCGAAACCGGTTTCAGCGAGACGTAAAAAACGCGTAAACTCATTTATTCTATGGGATTCTAGCGATTATAGTTGCTCAAGAAGGTGTTGCAAGAAAACGGATGGGACACCTATTGATTTTGCCTAACTTGCCAACATCCGCGCCCGTTGGAACGATTGAATCCGTCTTTGCGGGCGCAGAAAGAAATTCGAAGAGGCGCTCTCACTTTCAATACAGCCACCTAAAAGATGGGAATTTCGATCGGGTTTCATAGTTGTTTGACTCGGAGTAGCTCCGAATAGTTCCATCCCCCTCAGACGAACCGAATCGGGGAAAGGGAAGACGGTTGGCTTTGCCTAGCTCGCCTGAAGGGGTTCGCTGCTTCGAGTATGATGGAGTGTGTTGTCGCTGGAATTTAATAGAGGAGCGTCGGATGGTTTGCTGGTTGTTATGTCTGTCGGCGACGTTTGGTGTGACGACCGATCGACTCGAGCGCTTTGACGCGGTGCAGCCACATATGGGCACCAAATTTGAGATCGTCTGCTATGCCTCGACCGAAGAACAGGCTCAGCAAGCACTTCGATCAGGTTTCGATCGCATTGCCGAACTCGATCGCGTGATGAGCGACTACGATCCTGACAGTGAACTCAGCAAGCTATCGGCGGCGTCGCCGACCGCAGCACCGGTTCAGATTAGCGAAGACCTGTTTAAGGTTCTGAGTGCGGCGAACGCTCTTAGTATTCGCACCGACGGTGCGTTTGACGTGACGGTGGGGCCACTCACGAAACTTTGGCGTCGAGCTCGTCGCCGCAGCGAGTTTCCGGCGACGGACTTACTCCAAACGGCGCGCGAGGCCACCGGTTATCAGAATTTGAAGCTGGATCAAAAGTCGAGGACGGCAGCGCTGCTGGTGCCCAACATGCGGCTGGATCTGGGGGGGATTGCCAAGGGGTATGCGGCTGATGAAGCCTTGAGGTCGATGGCCGCGCTCGGTGTCACGCGTGCGATCGTCAATGCCGGGGGCGATGTCGTGGCCGGCGAGGCACCTCCCGGCGAAACGGGTTGGCGGATCGGCGTCGCTGCCCTGGAGCGAGACGCTCCACCAAGCAGGTTCCTGCGAGTGGCTAACGCTGCGGTCGCCACCTCCGGCGATGTTTGGCAATTCGCCGAGATTGATGGCGTTCGCTACTCGCATCTTCTCGATCCCAAGACCGGGCTCGGCCTGACGACTCGCAGCGGTGTGACGATCTTAGCACCGACGGGTATCGCAGCGGACGCCCTTGCTTCGGCGGTCAGCGTACTGGGACCACAAGCTGGTCTGAAATTGATCGAGGAAACCGCACAAACCGAGGCTTTGATTCTGACCGAGGGAGTCGCTGGCGCGGAGCCTCATCCATCGAGCGGTTTCGACAAGCTGCTGGAGGCAGACTGAATTGCGACTTACCGCCGACCGACCATGAACGAGCCGTTGTTCGCTACATTGAACAAGGGGCGATAGTAATCGTTGCCGATCGCGGAACGTGAGCCGGGATACCACACTAGACTCATCGCGACGTTCCACGATTCCTCGCTATGCCCGCGCCCCACGGTGCCCGTCGCCTGTTCTGGAACGAGGTACGCGAAGCCACCTTCAAGTGCCCAATCGCAACTCAACGGCAAGTGTAAGTTCGCACCGATCAACCCATCGCTGTCACCGGTCCAACCTGCGAAAAGCCGGGCTTGCGCACCTTCTAGGGCCGCGAAGTGATGGCGATAGAAGAAGGCGTACAAATCTGTCGATTCAAAAGTTTCCGTGGCGGTAGTTCCATTGGAGAAGCTAGACAGCTCGGTGTCGTTTCCCATGCTGGTGGCGAACCAGAAGCCGAGTTCATGCAGACAGGGGAACACCCAACTCATCTCACCTCGCAATTGACCTAAGCTCGTGTTGGCGTACCAATCATCCTGCAAGTAGTCGAATACGACACCGCCCTGGAGGCCCCAGTCAACTCGACGGAAGAGCCCGCCGGTGAGGAACAACTGGTGACGAGTTTCGTCGGTCGACTCAGCGCCCGAGAGATTGCTTTGTGTGGTCTGTAATCCAATTTGGGCTCCCAACGCACCGAAGCAGGGCACGGGGGCTCCCCAGTTGAATCCTTCATGGAATCCAAAGCTACCCGTTTCGCCGCGGTTGACAGGCCCCGTGAATCCCTGGACGCCAGCGAAGACTTCAAAGTTATCGAAGCAAATCGTCGGGCAAGGAATGGACATGCACTGAAAGCAGCCTCCCCCGCCACAACATGCGTCCCCGACGACGGCACCCTTTCCACCACCGTCGAAGATGACGTCGCCGTCGAACATCATGTCGCCTTCGTAGATAACGTCCCCTTGAATCAACTCCTGGCCGAGGATTCTCGACTCGGTCACGCGTTCTTGTTCCCGGCGAGGCGGTTGAGCTTGCTCTTGTCGCGGCGTGATCACACTCCGTTGATCGCTCGCCAGTTGCGCCGTTGCACGAAGATTGCTGGCACCCTCGAAACCCGTGGGTCGAAGCGGCGAAACCGGTGCGTTGTGAGAGGCCGGGCGAACAGCGTTCGTCGGTGATGGAGTCACGACGGACGTGCTGCGAGCTTGCCGCAGTGGGTTCTCAGACCCGGATTGGGCAAACGTGGGCCCAAGGAGAAATGTTGCCGCGAGACTCACGGTGAGAAAACCGCTAAAACGCTGCGGTGACATGTTCATGATGTGTCCTCACTTTGCTACAGCCAGGTCCAGCAACAAGCCGGAACCTCTTCGTAGCCAAAGTATCGGACACGACCTAACCGGAACTTCCGTTAAAACCGGAATAATCCGCAAACCTTACGACAACTTCGCATTTTCACATCACTTCCGCCGCTAGCAACGACGCCTTACGGCTTCTCAACCGTGGTGCCGCGGAGCCTTACGTTATCCCAGTCGCTGGTGTCGTCGAACGAGCCGACACCGATGCGTCCCCAGAGGAACGTCTTGTCGTTGGCCGTCATGACGGGCGTGTCCATGTCATCGTAAAAGATTTGGATCGAGCCGGAATCTGTATCGCGAGCGATCCGTACGTGATGCCACTTGTCATCCCAATCGGTGCCCGGAGTTGTCTTGGTCGAGATCTTTGTCCTTGGTGCCTCGTTCACGATGAAGATCTGATTGGCATGGTCGTCGGTCTTCTTGCCGAGATGCACATAGTAGAAATGCGCTGGATCTTGATAGCCGAACACCAGGCACACGTCGCGGTGGCCATAATCTTCATGCGTGCTCAGCACGTCGGCGTCCAGAACGAAGTCGCCAACGTTGATCGCTTTCAGCAAGGAAATGTTGAAGGGGCTGCGATGCGGCGGTTCGTACTTACTCCGCTTCTCGAACTGGCTGTAGACATGGCCTTTATCGGTATCCTTAATCTTCCAAGCCTTCGCGTCGGTCGGTTCCCACCGTTCCGCGCCATTTTCAAAATCCTCTTCAAGGACGACGGGCAACGCTTCATCGGCTGCCAAGCTGCCGAGATTGATCAAGTTCAGTGTCGCGACGAATACCACGCTTGCGATTTTGTACATCTCGATAGCTCCTGCAAAACAAGTGGCCAAGAACATTTGGCGGACGCTCACACTCTTCGATTCGCGCCAACCGAAGTCAGCGTAATCTACAAGGAATGCAAGTGCCTTGCCAGCCAACCAAGCTTCCGTAGGCCGTACCAAGCAAACCGTTCCCGCGCCGGAACGTCGGTCGCAAATCGCTGCGGTTTCGGTGGCGCAAAGCGTTTTAGTACAAATCGGTTTGCGCAGCTACGCCATGGGTTTGCGACCTCGATCCGGCCTACCGTGAATGATCCGGGCTTGCCAGCCAAGCTTGGTGTCAAGCGCTCCGGGCTTCTTGCGAGTGAAAACTAACCACCACCGTTCATGGCGGTAAACATCTCGCGGTACATCGAGATTCCAGCAGGGCCCACCAGCACGACGAAGATGCCAGGGAAGATGAACAACACGAGCGGAAAGATCAGCTTGACGGCCGTTTTCGCCGCTTTCTCCTCCGCCATCTGGCGACGGCGCGTTCGCATGGCTTGGCTTTGTACACGCAGGGCTTGAGCAATACTCGATCCGAACTTATCCGCTTGAATCAGAATCGATGCCAGCTGCTTGAGATCTTCGACGCCGCTGCGGTTGCCAAGTTCTTGAAGTGCTTCACCGCGCGTACGTCCCATTTGAAGCTGTAAGTTGCACAGGCCAAACTCCTCGGCGATGACGCGGTAAGACTTCTTCATCTCTTCCGCGACCTTCCGCATGGCTTGGTCCAGGCCCAGCCCAGCCTCCACGCAAACGACCATCAAGTCCAGTGCATCGGGCAAGCCGAGGAAAATTCCCTCCTTGCGTTTGCTGGCCATCAGGTACAGCAGGACATCTGGCAGGAAGAACATCCCGCAGGCAAACATTGCCGTGCGGAGAACGACTTGCATTCCCATGCCGAAGTAGAACAAGCCGCCAGCTCCGACGATCCCGCCGAACATTAAGGCGACAACCTTGAGTCCGAGGTAGGCCGTCGCAGCACCTTCGCTACGCAGGCCGGCATGTGCGAGTTTCGTCTTGAGCTTGCTCACATCTTTTTCGTTTTGTGGCTGCAGCGGTTTGGCAAGTGCGGGGGTCGCCTTTTCAAGCACGCCACGCATCGCTTCGGTGGCACCCTGGGGCCCCGCTTCCTTGCGCCGCCGCAACGACGGGTCACGGACTTCGTCGAGCCGGTCGTGAATCCGCGGCTTTTTTCCGGACAACGAGTCGAGTAGGAGCCACATCCCCGCGACGGCAGCACCGCCAGCGGCGAGTGGGATGAGGACGCTCGGTGCGATGACTGCAAAAAGTAACATAGCTCCACTCATACCTTAATGTTGATGATCTTCTTAATCACGAAAGCACCGGCCAGCTGCATGAACACTGCCGCCGCCAGCATCAGCTTGCCAATTTCGTCCGTGAATAACACCATCACGTAGTCCGGGTTCAAGCGATACATGACGATGAACAACACGGGAGGCAAGGCCAACAGCACGATGCCCGATAAACGTCCTTCGCCGGTTAACGATTGGATCTGGCCGTAAATCTGAAATCGCTCGCGCACCAAATGTCCGATCTTGTCGAGGATCTCCGCCAGGTCACCGCCCGTCTGGCGTTGCAAAATAACGGCGGTGGCAAAGAATCGCAGATCCAAGTTCGGCACGCGTTCGGTCATGCCTTCCAAAGTATCTTCCAACGGAATGCCGAGGTTCTGCTCCTCGTAGGCGCGAGCAAACTCGCCGGCAATCGGCTGTGACATCTCGGAGCCGACGAGATTGATTCCCGCCGCCAAGCTGTGACCGGCACGTAGCGCGCGGCTGACCAGTTCGAGCGCGTCAGGAAGTTGTCTGGCAAAGGCACCCAGTCGCCGCTTGCGAGTGATCATTACAAAACCGAAAGGGATCGCTCCGAGGGCACCAGCCGCTAAAGGTGCAAAGAAGAACGGGAGTTTCAAAACAAAGATGATCAGCACCCCGAGGGCGGCTAAGCCGATCGTTGCTGCGAGGAATTGGGCCGGCGTGATCGAGACGTTCGCTTGCGACAGAAAGCGTTTGATGTCTCCAAATCGATTCAGGAACTCGACGGCAGCGGTCTTGCTGTCATCGGCGGTGCTGGAAAGGAGGCTCGTTCCTTCCTTGCCTTTCGCAATCGCTGAACCGCTCGCACCCGTGAGCATGTCGAGGCGATCTTCCGCTTGCGTCGCGGCATTGCTGGCCAACACCGCTCCGAACGCGGCGACCAATGTGACGACGGCGACGAAGACGGCGATGGTGATGATGATTGGACTCATGATACTGCTATGATCGATAGAAACTGTTTTCGGTGGTTGAATCGTTCTTTCAGTGCCCGAGTAATACCTGCCCTAGTCTCGCAACATGATCCGTTCGCGGAACGCGCTGGCCGGCAAGCGAACACCGGCGGCTTCCAGGTGGTCCATAAACGTGGGCCGAATCCCGGTCGATTGAAAATAGCCGCGTGTCCGTCCCGTTTCGTCGATGCCTTCCTTGATGTAACGGTAGATGTCCTGCATGACGACCGTGTCTTGTTCCATGCCGACAACTTCGGTGATGTGCGTGACGCGTCGCGAGCCGCCCTGAAGTCGACTGGCTTGAATGATCAAGTGTACGGCACTTGATATTTGTTGCCGCATTGCCTTGATCGGCAATTCAAAGCCGGACATCATGATCATCGTTTCCATACGAGCGATGGCATCACGCGGCGTGTTCGCGTGGGTCGTCGTCATCGAGCCATCGTGGCCGGTGTTCATCGCTTGCAGCATATCGAGCGTTTCGGGTCCACGACATTCGCCGATGATGATCCGCTCGGGACGCATACGTAACGCGTTCCTGACGAGGTCCGTGGCGGTAATGGCACCTTTGCCTTCGATGTTCGCAGGCCGAGTTTCCAAGCGGACGACGTGATCTTGTTGGAGCTGCAATTCCGCTGCGTCTTCGATCGTCACGATACGATCGGTGTTGGGGATAAAGCTCGACAGCGTGTTCAGCAGCGTAGTTTTTCCTGAACCCGTACCGCCGGAGATAACGATGTTCAGCCGGGCTTTGATGGCTCCTTCGAGCAACATCACCATTTCGGGCGTAAACGCTTTGTAGTTCAGCAGGTCTTCCAGCTTGAGTGGATTGGCACCGAATCGGCGAATGGAAACCGCCGCTCCGTCGAGTGCCAACGGCGGAATGATGGCGTTCACACGCGAGCCGTCAGGCAACCGGGCATCGACCATCGGGCAGACTTCGTCAACACGTCGTCCGACTTTCGAGACGATACGATCGATGATTTGGATCAGATGCTTGTTGTCGCGGAACTCGACGTTCGTGCGCTCCAACTTCCCACGC
>CAUJKL010001017.1 GCA_963204995.1 Planctomycetota bacterium
CGCCGGGCTGGTACAACGGCCGGTCCATGCGTAGATAGGTGACAAAGCGTTCTGGATCAGCTGCTAACTCGCGAAGCACCGGAGCGGGCGAATCATCGGCCGGTGTAACTTCCAATCGCGAGGCAGACCGAGCCACCGCACCTTCCACATCAAATTGAGCGAGACCTGATTTGTCCGTCGAAGCCGAATCCTGCCAGCTCACGACGCCCTTCGCATCGTAGACACGGTAGTTGAGCTTTGTCGAAATCGGCGTTCCCGCCTGGCTCTCCACCCGAACCGTGAACGGGTTACTTGCTTCGGCGTGCAGCTTCGATGGTCCGGTCAATACAACCTTCACGGGCGTCGCATCAGCGAACGCGACCGGAGTTGATTCGTTAAGAGGCGGGCCAGAGGACATCCAATAAGTCGAACCGACCAAGCAAATCAAGCCACTCGCGGCCACACCCACGCACCAATTCGCCAATCGCCGATAGGCGAGCGTCGACGGTTCCTTGAGAGTTGGCGGCGGAACTGTCTCCGACGAGTCAACGCCTTCCGGGCGAATCCAGGCAACGTTTGGTGCATCAACTCTCGCGGCCCGTCCGACCAGATCGCACTGCAACTTGACCTTGGCATACGCGCGAGCCACCGCCGGGTCGGACGTGATCCGCTCGCACAATTCGTTCGCCTCGTCCTCCTCTAAGAGGCCGTAGACGAACTCCATCAGTTGTTGTTGCAGGTCCATACTTAAAGGATGAAGGAAGAGGGATGAGGGATGAATGAAGAATAACAAGCGGCAACACTCAGTTCTGCCGCCTTTGTCTTTGCCTTTTCTTCTTCATTCATCCCTCATCCCTCCACCTTCATCCCTCCCCTAACGCTTCTCGTAACTTCGTCAATGCAAGTCGCATGCGAGTCTTCACCGTGCCGAGCGGGATACCCGCGGCCTCGGCGATCTCCTCGTACTTCAACTGGCCGTTCTGACGCAGCAGGAACACTTCTTGCTCCTCGCTGCGCAAACCGCGAATCGCATCGCTCAGCCTGGCCAGCTGTTCATTGCGTGACGCGATGGCCATCGGACCTGCATCCATACTTTCCACAATACTCTCGTCTTCCGGCAACCCTTGTCGCTTGCGACGCCACGCGGTTTGCCGCAGGTCTCGCCCCGTATTCAGAGCGATGCGGAATATCCAAGCCTTGAGGTTCTCGACCTCCGTGACTTGATCCTTGTGACGCCAACATTTGACAAACGTCTCTTGCAGGGCGTCGCGTGCGTCCTCGATGTTGCCGACCAGATAATACAGTGTCCCCAGCAGCTCGCTCTGATACTGCGCAAAAGCATTTTCGAGCTTACCGCAATCGGTATCTCGGATGGCCTTCGGCGGGCGAGCAACTTCGGTCACACAAACGCCTCTTCGCTGAATAAGACGAGACGGTGAGCCTGAGGGATTCACCTTCCATGAGTTTTTAGCAGAAAACTCCCATACAATCAGCACTTAGGGCCGACAAATCAGATAGAAATGGAGGACGCGTCTACTCTAATAACGCCGATCTTGTGGTTTTGTTAGCTGCGAGAGGATAATGATTCGCGAGGAATTTAGACTCAGAGAGGGTTCGTCGAGCAGTATCAATTCAAATGGAGACGTTTTAGCGGTCAGCGATTAGCACTCAGCGGTCAGCTTTCTTTAGGAGCTGAGTGCTGAAAGCTGACGGCTGACCGCTCCCCAACCATGTGGCCAACCAATGACAAGACCGAGGAGCTGTTGCTCGGTGCCAAAGCGGGCGACGACGACGCCATCAATCGGCTGATCGAGCGGCACCGCGGCGCGGTGCTCCGCATGGTGCAAATGCGTTTGGATCAGAAGATCCGACGGCGAGTGGCTGTCAGTGATGTCGTCCAGGACGTCATGATCGATGCCAGCCGCCGCTTGCAGGATTACATCGCGAACCCAGTGATGCCATTCCATCTTTGGCTACGGCATATCGCGAAAGATCGCATTATCGACGCACATCGACGACATCGGACTTCTCAGAAACGCTCGGTCGATCGCGAACACGGCTTGGCAGTTCCAGGAGCCGATGATCACTCGACGATGGATTTGGCGGCTCAGCTGTGCGACGGCGAGCTAACCCCTGCCGCCGCCGCGACACAACGCGAAATGGCCAAACGCGTTGAAGCGGCGATCACCGAGCTGGGCGAACAAGACGGCGAGATCATCATCATGCGGCATTACGAACAACTCTCGAACCAAGAAGTCGCGCAGGCACTCGGACTGAGCGAACCGGCGGCGAGCATGAGGTATCTTCGAGCGGTGCGGCGATTGCGCGAGATGCTCACCGGCAGTGGAGACGAAGAGTGAGTCACCATGACATCCGAACCAAACATCGAACACGACGAGCAACTCGCCCTGCTCTTGGCCGACCTGACCGATCAGGCTCACGCCGGTGAACGCGTCGATATCAACGTTATTTGTGAGGAATACCCCCAGTTCGCCGAGGAATTGCGGGAATTATGGGGCGCGGTGATGATCGCGGACGCGGCGGGGAGCAGCGAGCTACACGCGACCCTCTCCTCCGGCTCATCGCGCGACGCCCCGGTCACTTCGTTCGAGTTGCCATGCCGCTTCGGCGACTACGAGTTGGTCGAAGAACTCGGTCGGGGTGGCATGGGCATCGTCTATCGCGCTCGACAGATCAGCTTGAACCGCGAAGTTGCCTTGAAAATGATCCTGCAGGGTCAGCTGGCTTCACCCGCTGATCGTGATCGCTTTCAGGCCGAAGCGGAATCCGCAGCACGGCTCGATCATCCTGGCATCGTTCCCGTCTACGAAGTGGGAAATATCGAAGGGCATCCGTACTTCAGCATGAAGTGCGTTCGTGGCGAGACGCTTTCGCACCGCCTCGCCGACCGACTCGTCTCGCCCAAGGAGGGTGCAGGCATCTTGGCCTGCGTGGCTCGGGCCATTCACTACGCCCATCGCCAAGGCGTGCTGCATCGGGATTTGAAGCCTTCGAACATTCTGATTGACGACGACGGCCAGCCACATGTGACCGACTTCGGCTTGGCGAAACGCGTACAGGAAGCGGAAAGCTTGACTCGTACCGGCGCGATCCTGGGCACACCGGCCTACATGGCTCCCGAACAGGCCGCCGGTGCTCGGGGCGAAGTCGGGCCGGCGAGCGATGTCTTCAGTCTCGGCACGATCCTGTATCAGATGCTTACCGGCAAGCCACCGTTCCAAGCGGCTTCGCCCGTCGACACGATTCTGATGTTGCTCGAACAGGACGTGGTCCCGCCGCGCGTGG
>CAUJKL010001018.1 GCA_963204995.1 Planctomycetota bacterium
TCGCAACTCCTTGCCGGAGCTTCGCAAACGCAAATAGCTTGAAATCATGGTGTCTCGTAAATCCACTCGACAACTGCGACCGAAGTTCCGGCAGATGCGGCGTTTGCTTCGATCCGGCCTACAACTGATGAGAAATGCGGGCTAACACCGATCACTCAAACAGATGTCGTGACTTCGGCGAGCAGGTGCGCGACGACGTCTTTCGCGGAATAACTTTGAGCCTCGAGTGTGGGCAGGAAACTGAGAATACTCCGAACGTCGTCACCACTCGTCACCAACGGCAGTTCGACGCCGTCGTTCGCGCGCACTTGTCCCAGCCCAACATTCGCGAGCAAGCCATTACAAACGCACTTCCGCCCGCAAGTGTCCGCTTCGTCACCTCCCTTGCGAACGTAAGCATCAATCGCTTCCGCCGGGCAGCGCCACCCCAGCGATCCATCCGCTTGCTTATACGCTTGCCGTAGGAAACCGAGATCACACAACCGAGTTCTTTCATGGCAAACGGATTCGTCCGACATCGAACCGGGCAGTTGCAATACCTTGAATGGAAAGCCCGCCGGCGACACGCGCGGCTCGGTTCGGACGTCCAGCGTCCCGGCGCGGACCATGTCGAGAACTTCGCGCCGGATGTCCTCTCGTAATCCCGATTCCTCACAAAACGCAAAGGCGGTTCCAACTTGAACCCCGGCGGCTCCGATCGCGAGTGCTTCAGCGACTCGCTCCGGAGTTCCATAGGATCCGGCGAGCCAGAAGGGCAATCCGAGCGATCGGATGGCTTCCAAGTCCGGCACATCTCGTTCGCCATAGATCGGCTCGCCGCGTTCATTCAGTTCCATCGCTCCTCGCGGTGGCGCGTTGTGGCCTCCGGCGGTCGGTCCTTCCACAATAAACCCATCCACCTTGCCGCTCGATTTACGCGCGAGCATGGTAGCCAGCGCCGGCGATGCGATGATCGCCAGGAACTTCGGCCGCTTCAGCCAAGGAACTTCACCGGCGGTGAATTCTTCTGGGCTGAATCGCGTTACGAAGTTGTCGTCACCATTCGCACCAGACACGTGCAAGGACAGCTCGACGGACTCTCCCTGACTCAACTTATCCAGGATGCCGGGGATCGCTCGTGGAATCCCCGCGCCCATTAAGACATAGTCGACACCGGCCAACATCGCACCGAACAACGATGCCAGAGTGGGAACCTGGATCTTCTCTAGATAGTTAATGCCGACCAGCCCGTCGTGTCCTTCTTTCGCCAGAAAGACCTCCACGAAATTCGAGACGACGATCAGTTCAAGCTGCCGCCGCGTCGGGGAAGCATTTGGCATCGCGCAAGAGATGAATGGCACGTCGGGTGCCTTGCCCCCCGGAATGAAATAGCGATCGAGAATCGGGTCGATCATCTCAGGAAAAGGAAACTCCGCCATCGCCCGCCGCAAATCGCCGCCTGGGTCACCAAGCTGCAACCGACGGCACAGTACCAAATCCAACGCGGTTCCTGAAACAACTCCCATCTGACCGATCTGTGCAACCGCTCGCGCCAGTTGCCACGCAGAAACAGCAGCTCCCATTCCACCTTGAATGACGATAGGGTCGGGCTTCGTGATCATGTTCGTGCTCCTGCGATTTCGAATCAGTTCATCCAATTACTAATTAAAACGGACTATGGTTACATAGGCTTCTTTCTGAACAAGTTTACCAAACTGGGTCGTCGCAGAAGCGGCGTACCGGTAAAAGTTATGTCAAAGAAATGTAATCGCCGCAGCTGGATCAGGCACCCGAACCAGGTCAGGCCCCAACAGTTGAGCGAGTACGGCATGAGTTTGCCAGAACCGAAAAGCGAAACGACCGGTCGACCGCGCCAGTTGTGCCGGTTGAGCAGGCAAACTGAGTCGTTGGCGTCATCGATGTTGGTGGCGGGGGTTCGTGAGGTGGTCTACGACAAGTGCTGCCCGCACTCTGAACAGAAAGGTGTCCCCGAAGAGATGAGTGTCTTGCAACGAGGACAATTCTTCGTGGGTGAGGTCGATCGTGGGAGAAGGCGCGTGACGGTCGTTGCTCCTCCATCCTGAGCACTTAACAGTGCCAGCACCGACGAATCCGAAATAGATCGCCGCTCTGGAGTCGGTACAGAAACGCGAGCGCCGCACTTCGGACAAGTCGTTGTTCTGCCGGCATGTGTGTCCTTAGCTTTCAACTTATGACCGTTTGGGCATTCCAGGCGAATCGACATGGTACAGCTCCGTTCCTCGCGGGGCCGAACTCCGGCAAAGCTCGTAGTTCGTGTGGAGGATTAAGGTTGGTGGGGATAGCAAGAGACCACGGCATGGCAGTCGACTGCCTGCCCATTCTTCGCACTGACATTGTGGATGTCAAGGTCCATAATATCCGGCAAGTGCTGGCGTACGAAGCGACTCGTGCTGATCTGCGCGGCGTTTTGGGTAAGATAGCTGGGACTCAGTTTGCAAATACAGGCGTGACGATCAGACCGGTCCCTATCCACCTCCTCACCACGCCGCGATTCGCTTCCACGCTTGGTGTTGCCGAAACGCTTCTGCCGCGTCGACACCGGCCTGTGCGCCGCGAGCTTGGCATTGCCGGATCATCACTGCTTCCAATGGCGAAAAGTCGGCGCTGTTACCGCGCGCCAACTGGCTCTTGTGACAACGCAGCATCTGCCGCTTGCGTTCCACCTGGTCTGTCACATCCACGTAGAAGTGCGGGAGAAAGTCGATCATCTCCACCGTGTCCATCCACCACAGCGCGGGCGGCTTTGCTAACGGCGCGGATTCGGTTCGGTGTCCGGTCGAAGCACAAAACCACGACGCCGCTTCCGCCAAGACGGCGGCGGCACGATGATCCGGGTGGTAATCGTTCGGCGAATGAGCCAGTACAAGCGTGGGCCGAAATCGTCGAACCAACTCGATGACCGTCTGGCGAGACTCGACCGAGTCGAACAATTCGCCGTCGCTGAAACCGCCCGCTAACAACTCGCCGCCAAGTAGTTCCGCCGCCGCTTGCATCTCCAGACTGCGAACCGCCCCGAGATTCTCGATTGGCGGGTGGGGCTGCCCCTTATCACCTCGACACAAGACGCAGATACCGACCAAGGCACCATCGGCCTTGGCCCGAGCCAACGTCCCCGCGCAGAGCAATTCCGCGTCGTCCGGATGAGCGACAATGGCAAGGACGCGTTCGTTGTCAAATTGTAACTGCATGTGTCACTTGTATTTCTTCGTTCGCCGGGCCTCTACTTGAGCGACAACACGTACGCAATCACATCCGTCATCTCCTGCGGTGTGATTTTTTTCTCGAGTCCTTCGGGCATCAGTGACTTTCCCGAACTACGCAGCTCGTCGATGTCGTCGCGGAGAATGATCTGTTGCTTGGCTTCGGCCTGCCGGAGCGTGATGCTCGTGGCGGTTTCCGAGGCAATGATTCCGGTATGGATGCGTCCGTCGTTGGTGACGGCAACGTATTCCAAAAAGTTAGGCGCGACCTCGCGAGTGGGATCGAGAATGTTCAGCAGCAGTTGCGCGGGAGTGCGATTCTGGACGGTCGCCAAGTTCGGTCCGACTTCGTGTCCCTCCGTACCGAGGCGATGGCAATTGATACACTCCCGCCGGAACACCTTCTCGCCACGCCCGATATCACTCGGCAACGACAACGCCGGTTGATAGTCGGCAATGGCGGCGGCGCGCGGGCCGGGCACGTCACCGGAGAAAAGCTTCACGGCTCGTTCGCGAATCGCCGCGTAACTGTGGGCCAAGTACAGTGATCGCCGAGTGTCGGAGATGCGCTTCGCCGGCACGTTGTGAGCCTCGACGGCATCGAGGACCGCCGGAATCCACTCCGTCCGCGTGAGCAATCGATCGACCAGTTCGGCCTGCATGTCGGGAGTCAATGTCGGGTGCCGATCGAGCAACACCTCCGCGACTTCCCGCCCGGAAAACTCGGTCATCGCACGGATTGCAGCGGACTGAATCGCGGGTGGCTGACGCGAGTCGAGCAGGTTTGTCAGCAGCTCTCGCACGGTATCCAAACTGCTGTAGCTCAACAGCGAGATGGCTTCCAACTGTTGTTCTGTGTCGACGTCAGCGGCCATCGCCGTCTGGCGAGCATCGTCCAGCACCTCGCCAACGAGACGCCCGCTCGGTTCTTTCTTGTCGGCGGCCATCTGGCTCAAGTTATGGCCTGCCCGCTTGAGTCCCGCCCCCAGATTCATCACGATGTATCGCAGAACTCGCGAGCGTTCGCGAACGGAAGTCCCGCGACTTTCGCTACGAGTGTTGTCGGCTGCTTGCAATACGCGATCGATATCACCTTGATCGTTCTTCGCGCCAACGATGAAAGCAAGTTGTCCGATCATCTGCCGTCCCGCATCGCTCTCGGCAAACGAACGATCGGCCAGCACATCGATGAGAAACGGAACCGTCGATCGCGACAACGAACTCAACACGGCCAGACGCGTCCACGCATCCGCAGCATCGCGACGAGCGATCGCGGCAAGCGCGGTGGTCGCTCGGTCGTCGTCGACCTCTCCCAGCGTCAAGGCTGATTGAAACCGAACGCGTGCGTCTTCGTCCGACGCGGCGGCGATCACCAATCGCACCAATTCTGGTTCATCCTTCAAACGCGGCTCAGCAAGGCGAACCGCATGTTCGCGAACGTGCGAGTCAAGATCGGAGATCGCGATCTGCAAGTCATCGCTGGTCAGTGCATTCAAGCCTTCGAGCGACCACAGCGCGTGCAACTTGGCAAGCGGTAACTCGCTGTCTCGCAGCAGCGACCGCAACGCAGGCGCGGCGTCACGGTCCTGACGCTCGAAGAGCAGCCGATGTGCCGTTTCTCGCCACCACGAGTTGGGGTTCTCCAACTCGGCGACAAGTTCCGCAGTGGTGGCCTTGCCCAGCTGCGGCGCGGGCGGTCGTACGAATCCGGCACGATACCGAGGTGGCACGAGCCGATAGATTCGCCCTCGGTCGCGGCCGCTGGTTAGATCGGCTTGAGCCTTCAAGTCGTCGGGCATCGACCACGGATGCTCGATCGTTTCGCGATACATGTCCAACACGTGCAGCGTCCCGTCGGGAGCATTGACGAAGTTAACCGGTCGGAACCAGTTGTCCGTCGAGGCGAGGAACTCGACCTGCTCGTGGGCTCGTTGCCCCTTGAAACTGGCTCCAGAAGATGAGAGCTGGTATCGCATGACGAGATTCCCTGCGACTTCGCCGATAAACGCGTTGCCGTAATACTGCTCGGGATAAGCCGCGCCGCGATAGATCGTAACGCCACTGGACGACGTGACAAAACCCTTGGCCACGGTGGAATCGTACGGAGATTTTGTCGCCGTGTTGGCTGCGAGTCGCTGGGCGTTGATCGCACGCCAGGCTTCGGGAGGACTGATTTGATAGACCGCGATCGCGTCTCCCGATTCCGCCACGTTATCGAGTGCGGACGCCACGGGCAGCAACGGGTTGCGGCGAAGATAATGCGTCGATAGCACGACGTGCTGAATGGGATTGCGGATGTCGCACAAAAAGCGGTTGCCCCAATCGTCTTGCGTGTGACCAAAGCGAGCACCGCCGGAGATCGCTTCGAACTGCTCGGTTCGCGGATCGAAACGGAAGTCGTTGCGACCGATACGCGTCGGCTTGCTCGTGGCATCGGCAGCCTGCTTGTCCGGCTGGCTGGCGGCGTGCCCCACGGACTCGATGTCGCCGCCATTGCTGGAGCCGGCGGCATAGATGCGGTGATCGAGCCCCCATTGCAAGTTGTTCATCACCGCCTGCACATTGTACTTGCGGAAGCCGGTGAAGACTTTGCGGCGGATGTCGGCACGGCGGTCGCCATCGGTATCCTTGAAGTACCACACATCGGGTGTGCAGGTGACGTAAACGCCTCCTTTCCACACGGCGACTCCCGACGGCCACGACAGCTTGTCAGCGAAGACCGTCGATTTGTCAAACTGCCCATCGCCATCCGTGTCTTCCAGGATTCTTATCCGACCGATCGGTTCTGACGTTTGCTCCTTCCACGCTTCGTCATGCGATTTGTCGGAGTAGGGATAGTCGTTCATCTCGACGACGTAAGCCAATCCGTTCTCGTCGTACTGCATGGCGATCGGATCCGTTATCAGCGGTTCGGCAGCCACCAACTCGGCGCGAAATCCGTCTTGAAGCCGAATCGTGTCCACCGCCTTGGCGGGTTCGGTCGGCGGGACGCGGTACAGCTGGTCAATCGCGAGCGCCAACGAGTTCGCTGCCAGCAGCGCCGTCGCCAGGACAACGATGAAAGGAGTTGTCAGCCGTGTTGCATTCCTCATTGTTGGCGGTCCCTTGTCTAGACAACAAACGTCGGGCTGCGGGCGGTGTCTTCGTCCGTCACGATCAAGTAATCCTGGTGGTCGCGAATGTAAGTCACGGGATAGTCGTCACCCGGCGCGCCGAACAGGGCGAGTCGCAGCACCGTGTTGGCCCAGTCGAGCGCGATGCCGTTGCGGCAGTACAGTCGGATACGTTTCGCACCCAGGATCTGGCGCATACCGAGCGTCACGCCTTTTCGCGGATAGCATTCCAAGTTGCCGCCGATTTCAGCGCGAATGGCATTGATCGTGCGAGTGAAATCGTTCAAGTAAACCAATCGCGGATCGGAATCGCGTACGTTCGGTTCCGGCTCGTTGTAGGCGACGTGCCCGTGAATCCCGATACCGCCGTATGTCGTGTCAATTCCGCCAACCGCCTCGATGCGATCCTTCAACGTTTGCACATTCAAATGATCGGGGAAGATCAACTGCTTGGCCGGTAACATCAAGCTCCGCTGCACGCGACTCGCGAACTGTTCGTCAAACGTGTGCCGAAAGCTCAGCGGATGATCGGGCGGCAGCACGATGCCGTTGTCGTCACAATGTTCGTCCATCATAAAGAACCAGCATTGCTTCAGACTGATTCGCTCGCCGTTGACTATCTCGGCCAGCATCGGATACTGCCCGACCGGCCCGACCGGCAGGATCAGCTTCGTCGACTTGCCCTTCGTGTTGTTGGTTTTGATCTCGGCCGCGATTGACCTGGCAAAGTGCTGATGCAGCTCGTCGATGTCAGGACAGACGACGAACTTGGTCCCTGCCTGCTCGATCATCCGTGCAGGTGACATGTTCAACAACCGGCGAATTTCTTTCTGTCGCGTCATTCCCGCGGTGTCCCGTCCCACGCGTCTCGAAAAATCTCCTCGCCCATGTTGGTATAGGGATTGCGAAAGCTGTCTTGATACACAACCAACGCCGCAGTTACGCAGTGAGCGCCGGCGAGGGCTGCGTCGGCGAGTTGTCGGCCATTGCGAATGGCGGCGGCGATGATCTCGGCCTTGTAATCGTAGTTGTCGAGCATCGTACGCACTTCGCGAATCAGCGCGTCGGCGGCATCGCCGTGCTGTTCTTTCCAGCCCAGAAACGGACTGATGAACGCCGCGCCGGCCCGTGCCGCGTGCCATGCTTGCGCGACGGAAAATATCAGCGTCGCGTTCACACGCACTCCCCGAGCCGTCAGTTCGCGGATTGCCTTAAAGCCCGCTTCACTCGCGCCGACTTTGATCACGAAGTTTGGCGACAGTTGACTCAATTCAAGCCCTTCGGCGACAATCTGTTTCCAGTCGGTCAGATGCGGATTCACTTCCACGCTGACCGGCTTGTCCGTGCCGCTGAACAGTCGTGCGATCTCGGCAATCGCTTTACGAAACGGCTTGCCCGCCGCTTGTATATGCCGCGGGTTCGTCGTCAGCCCATCGACGTCCCACAGCTCGAGTGCGTGTTCGATTTCGTCAGTCTTGGCGCTGTCGAGAAATAGTTTCATAGATGTGCCTCGCGCGTGCGGTTGTTTCTTGGCAGCAGTATGACCGTTCGTGGCGAGAATGGCCACCGTCTGCTGATGAAATGACCAATCGGAGCCGCATCACTATTGACACATTTGGTTTGTTTAATCCGCAGTCGATGGCGCGGACGTTGCGAGCAGAGATCGCACTCGTTTGTGTCGCTGGGGCCGGTCACACTCACGGTCAGCAAGCCGATCCAGAAAAGATCGCCGAGTTGCAGGGCGAACTCGGAGTTCAACTGGGTGCGAGCGATACGCAAACCGCCGCCGAGCTTAGCCTTACCGGACGGTATCTGATCCACGTGTTGGATGCTGACGCCGACAACGGCGAGGCGGCGCATTCACAGTGGCGAAACGAGAAACTGTACGGCTTGGCGTGGGCAGAACAATCGCCTGACACGAGCCAAGGGCAACCGTCGGGCCTCGCTCCAAACGGAACGAGGGTCTAGATGGGGAGATTGTTTCTCCCGCTTTCGAAGCGGTGCCCTACTGTTTCTCCGTGGCGACTTCCAGTGTGAATTCGTTCTGACCGGAGTCTGTAACATCGACTTCCTTGTGAAACTCGGGAGATTCTTGCTGCTGCGGTGGTTGCTGCTGTTCCCCACCAGTCGGTTCTGGTGCCTCAGGCCCTGGCAGGGAGATAATCACGCGATGCGCCCCCGGCACAGCGCCCGCTCGGCCGTCATTGTACTGTAATTCGAAATGGCCACTGGCGTCCGTTTGACCGCCTGACGGAGCACCGAGTGCTTCCTTCGGCATGAATGTCACGTTGGCTCCCGCCAGCGGTGCCCCATTCTGAGTGATCGTGCCCGTGACCGGAACCAACTTGTCCTTCGATCCACTATCGCATCCCACGCTTGCCATCACAGCCAGCGAGAACATCCAGAGCAGCCCGCGACTACAGCGGGAAAGCAGATATGTGTTCAAGATTGTCATCTTCAGCGACTCCACGTTTATAGAATTATCGGCATGGTAATCATGCTCAAGCCTGACGACTTCTGCCGTAGAACAGCGTCAACGACAGCCAGACTTCGGGATTAGTATTCGCCGACCGGAAGCCCGTCTTGGCGATCGCACAGTCGCATGTATGTTCCAAAGTCGATCGTCTCGGAAACGAAGCGTACCGAGCCATCGCTGAGCACAGCCTGGGCACCACCCGGATGATTTGATCGGGTGATCGTGTGCTTTCGATACCCAGGGCAATAATCGGACGCCGGGCCATTCCAGTTGATCGGGTAACGGACAACGGTCACATTCAGCCACCAGTCGGCGTCCCCTCCAGGCCCGCAGGCCCACATTCCACCCGCCCATAGGCCGGCCCGACAGTCGGTCTTGTTATTATTGCTGTCTTTGTAGTAGGCGGATTGCTCGGCGACGCAAATCGTGTTGCTCGTCCCGTCGCGGATGCCGGCGAAGTTAACTGGACTACGTTGACCGTTGCCACCGACCGAGGCCATCACGCCGTTGAACGTAGCCCTCCCATAGTTCGAGTAATTCGGCGACGGGGCACTGACCATATCGTTGGGGTTGTAATAGGTGCCTGCGATACCTGCGTAACAGGAGATTTGAACTTGGATCGAACTGGGTGCTCCCAACGCTTGAGTATCTCCTCGAGGCGTCTCCGTCCGTTTCTTATCCATGTCGCTGGAAGGGCAGTAAAAAGCGCCAACTTCCACTGTGTTCTTGATCTTCCAGTTGCGATCTGCACGATCCTGCCCCGTCCAGTCCGTGTCGGCAAAAACGGCCTGGTCGAACGTGGTACTTTGCTCTAGGAAGGGAAACGTTCGAACGATCCAAGAGGGTTGGCGCTGTCGGCCCGTGTCCTGCGGCATGACGCCCGGCGGGAAGACCTTAAACGTGTCGTGATAGTTATGCATGGCCAGCCCGATTTGTTTCTGGTTGTTCGAGCATTGCATTCGTCGAGCCGCCTCGCGGGCTGCCTGTACGGCAGGTAACAAAAGTGCAACCAGGATTCCAATGATCGCAATAACAACAAGTAGCTCCACGAGAGTGAATCCTCGCGTTGAGTGTGACATCCTCATAGTTTTGATTCCTCAAAGTTAGTAAGCAGAGATGAGATGCGCGGTCAAAACTGCGGCGAACCCACTTCTTCAATATATTTGCTGCACTATACTTAAGATAAATTAGATGTCAACGTCCAATTTAGGCATTCGTGTCCGACAGTCGCCTTGCAGTTGGTCTTGATGCGCGAGGCCCACAACCCGCCGTCGATCGTTACCTCGGTGAATGGAACCGGCCGGATTGGATAAGTCTTGGTCGGCAACTGCGTCTTCGTAGAGCGGAACGATGGAAAGCAGAACCGCAACTGCGAGCAACCGAAACGGGACGAGCACGGCTGAACACCTTGTGTCGGATGATTATTTGATGTGGAGCAGCGTGAGGAGCGCGGGGGGGGACAGTACCTGCGGCGACAGAACGGGCGAAGTCCAGCGTACGCCTGGAGTTGATCGTATTCACGGGGCGTAAGTGAACAAAAGTCCTGGTCAAGCAAGGGCCTTTGCTTCTTAATACTAGACAACCTTGATACACTTTACTCTATTGTGAGCCACAGGGAAGCTCGACTGCCCCTTGGAACAGCCCACCGAGTACACGGCACTGCGGAGATAAGTTCGATGAGAAACGTGTGCGGATGGGTGGCGGTGTTGTTGGCGTGGTCTTCCGTGTCATGGTCTGCAGAAAGCAGGCCGATTCAACCGACCGGTGAAGACGTCATGGAAATCTCGCTTTCGGACACCTACAAGCGATTGAAGGCACCGGAGACTGGCCGTTTGGCGGTGCAGTTGACTAGCGGGGAAGGTTTCACGTACCCGCTGTACTTCTTCATTCCCAGCATCACGCGCGACGGCAAGTACTTAATCTATCACCGCGCGGCAGATGGTGAAGTTCAATTGCACCGGCTGAATTTTGCTACGGGTCAATCGCAACAACTTACGCACGCCCAACGCCCGGACACGCAATGGCGGCCGTGGTGTGTTGACTCAGGTCGTGGCGTGCTGGACCACCGCAGCGTACTCAACGTGGCTCGCAACCTGGTGATCTACTTCGACCGCAATGATGTTCATGCCGTCGATGTCGAGACGCTCGAGGACGAGTTGTTGTTCGTGATACCGGAGGGCCGCGAAGCGTACGGGCAGAACGGCACGACACCGGACGGCAAATGGCTCGTCTACATCCACACACCTCGCGGCAGCATCTGGGGCGAGCCGTGCCAAGGAGCGGCTGTCGTGGCTTACAACTTCGACACCAAGGAGCAACGCACGCTCTGTCACATTGACAGCGCGATCTTTCACGTGACGGCTTACGACAACGAACATTTCATCGTCACGCATCCGGCAGATCACAGCGGGATGTTGCTGACCGATTTGCACAGCGGAAAGATCGAGTTGCTGCGGGACGGTGATCCCGGCGTCCGCGGCCACTTGATTCACTGTCACGCGACCAGCCGCGGGATTTCCTACGAGGTCCCCGAAGTGCAATTGTCGGGTCTGTACGATCCTTTCACGAGACGACGCTTCGAATTCTCGTTTCCGGAAAGCTTTCAATACATCCATACGGGTCGCGATCCGGAAGGCCGCCTGTGGTTCTACGAGAACTCGTCGGGTTGGGACAAGTTCGACGTTCACGACATCCATGCGTTGGTCAGTCTGGACCGGCAAGCGGGCGATCGCTGGCTGCGACTGACCGGTACGTGGCCCACCTACGGCGGCGGCCAGAAGGCCCACTTTCACCCGCAACTCACTCCCGACCGCAAATGGATTCTGATGACCGGCGGCGATACGACAACCGAGACCAACCACATCTTCTTGTTGGACGTTTCTGACTTGAAAGACAGCGAAGGGATTTCGACGGAGTTGCTCAGTGCAACCGGAGCGAACGACCTGGTGCGATGAGAACGAGTAAGCAATGAGGAGTTTGAACGTATGACAATCACACGCAGGCAGTTCGTCAAACGATCCGCTGCGACGGCGGTCGCTGCTGGGATGCCGATGGTTGTTTCCTCGCAAGTGTGCGGAGCCAACGAAGAGATTCGCGTCGGCATCGTCGGGCTTGGCGGGCGGGGAAAAGGCGCGCATGTGCCGGGTTTTCAGAATCAGAAGGGGGTGAAAGTCGTCGCGATCGCAGATGTCGATCAGCAACGAATGGGCAGCGCGGCCGACATGATTCAGTCCAAGTATGGGCACAAAGTTGAACAGTTCACTGACATGCGCGAGATGTTCGAGCGCGAGGACATCGACGTCATCGCCAACGCGACGCAGAACTACTGGCACGGTCTGAGTACGATCTGGGCCTGCCAGGCTGGCAAACACGTCTACGTCGAGAAGCCGCTTTCGCACTACATCGCTGAGGGTCGGCAGATGGTCGCCGCCGCGCGCAAGTACGATCGCCTTGTCCAGTGTGGCACACAACACCGCTCGGAAGCAAAGTTCTCCAAGGCGATCGAGTGGATTCGTGCGGGGCATCTGGGCGAGATCAAATACGTCACAGCATTCGCCAACAAACCACGCGGTTCGTGCGGCAAACGCCAGACGCCGCTGCCCATCCCCGACTACGTGGATTATGAACGGTGGTGTGGGCCGGCCAAGAAAGTACCGCTGTATCGCAACCAGTTGCAGTACGACTGTAGCTTCGACTGGAACACGGGCGATGGCGAGTCGTGTAACCAGGGAGTACATGAAGTGGACGTGGCCCGCTGGTGTCTCGGCGAGACGATGCTGCCGCAGCGTGTGATGAGTCTCGGCGGTCGTTTTGCATTCGACGATGCGTGCGACGTGCCGAACACACAGATCATTTACTATGACTTTCCCAGCGCCCCGCTGCTGTATGAAGTTCACAACCTGCGCGACGCCGTAGGATCGACGACTGCGCCGAACTTTCGTGGCGAGTCAGTGGGCGTGATCGTCAACTGCGAAGGCGGTTCGGTCAGTCTCTACCGTGGCGTTGCCTGGGACAACGACGGTCAGCAGGTGCAGACGTTCGACGGTGGCGGCGATCACTTTGCCAACTTCATCGATGCGGTACGGAGCGGTCAGCGACAGGATCTCAACGCGGATGTCGAGGTAGGACACGTGTCGACTGCCATCTGTCATGCCGGGAACATCTCGTATCGTGTCGGCCACATCGCCACTGCCGCCGAGCAGCAGGCCGCCGTTGGTGACAACCCGCTCTGGAACGAAATGTACGATCGCTTCGCGGACCACTTGAAAGCCAATGAGATCGACATCAATACCGCGACGCTTGGCCCTTGGCTCGAAATCGATCCCCAACACGAACGATTCCATAACCACGACGAAGCCAATCGCATTGTTCAGGGCTTTTATCGTGAACCGTATGGCATGCCGGAATTGACTTAAGATGTTGTACTTGCGACTGATCTTGCTGATTTGTATTGGATTGATCACGCTACCGATCCGGGGCGAGGAATCGCCTTCGCTGCGCTTTGTGGGGTCGGGCGATCGGTTGTTTGACTTCAACACCGGCGCGGTGAAGGGGACGCTCCGCGGCAACGGCAAGTACCAAGGCATCTCCAGTCTGATCGACGTCGCGACGGGCCAGGAACTAACGCGTAGCGCCGGTATCTTCAGTTACTATCGCGTACTCTCGACCGACCGGCGGTGGGGCGACTCGGCACGTGACTGGCCGATGACGGCGATGCTTCTTCCCGACGGTGCCGTGCGGATCGATTGGCCCGCGCACGAAGAGCATCCTTTCGAGATGACGGCGATCTATCGCTGGACCTCACCGACGACACTCGATCTAGAGACGATCGTCACGCCGCAACGATCGATGCCTCGCTTTGAAGTCTTCCTTTCGTCTTACTTTGATTTGAATTTCAAGGCGATTGTTTACGCCAAACCGACGCGGCCCGTGGATGGTCCTGCCGAGTTCATTCTGGCCGACGTCAATCCGTTGGTACAGGGAAGTTATCTGGCGTTTCCCACCAGCAGCCAGACTGCGCAAATGTTCTTCGATCGCCGTTGGGCGCCGGAGAACGGGCTGGTGCCTTGGGCGGTGACGCGTGTGTTGGGAGCACCCCTGGCAATCAAACGCGACACGGAAAGCGACATCACATTTCTGCTGATGTCGCGCGCGGAAGATTGCTTTGCGCTGAGCATGTCCTATAACATGGATCCACCTGATGGCATCGCTAATCACGGTTCGGTATACATGTCGCTATTTGGCAAAGATGTCGAGGCGGGCGCATCGGAGCGTGCCCATATACGGCTGGTCGTTGAACGCCATCTCGCGAACCAACGGGCTGTCGAGTTATATGAACAATACACGCAGAAGCAAAACGACGCGGACGAGAGTCAATAGACGCTGACAATCAACTCAACTTTCAAGGAGTATCTTCGATGAACGATTCCACCTCACGACGTTCGTTTCTACAAGCGGTTGGTGTCGGCGCGGCCGCGGCCGGTTTGACAGGTTCGACGTACGCCCAGGAAAAGAAAAAGAAGACGATTCAGGGCTTCGAAGAATCGCCCACCGACCCGAACGCTTCGAAAGATTGGAAGCCCGTTTCGGATCGCAAGATTCGTGTCGGCATCGTCGGCTATGGCGTGTGCCGCTTCGGCGCGGCGTTCAGTTTCCAAGATCACCCGAATGTCGAAGTCGTGGCGGTCAGCGATCTGTTTCCCGATCGGTGTGCCGAGTTGGCCAAGGCCTGTCGCTGTCAGAAGACCTATCCGTCGCTGGAAGAGTTGGTCAAGGACGACACGATCGAAGCAGTGTTCTGCGCCACGGATGCGCCCAGTCACGCTCGGCATTGCATCGAGGTGTTACGACACGGCAAGCACGTGGCCACCGCCGTGCCGGCCGTGCATGGATCGCTCGAAGACGCCGAGGAATTGTTCGAGGTCGTAAAATCCTCCGACCGCAAGTACATGATGTTCGAGACATCTTACTTCCATGAAGATCTGCACGCGATGCGCGTGATCTACCAGGCAGGCGGATTTGGCAAGCTCGTCTACTGCGAAGGAGAATACTATCACGATTCCGTCGAGCAGATCGATTCGTACAATGGCTGGCGGATTGGCTTGCCGCCGCAGTGGTATCCCACGCATTCGAACGCTTACTACACGGGCGTCAGCGGGGGCAGCTTCACGGAAGTGTCCTGCATGGGCATCCCCAGCTTGAAAGAGTTGCTGCAACCGGCCAATAACCGGTACAAGAACCCGTTCGGCACAGAGATCGCCTTGTTCCGCACGAGCGAAGGCGGCATGGCGCGGATGGCCGTCAGCTGGGACACGCCCGGCGACAGCGGCGAGAAGGGCCGCATCCGAGGTCAGAAGGGAACGTACTACGGCCAGTACCAAGGGCTGGAAAAGAAGCTGCCCGCGACCACTCGCCCACCGTTGCCACCCGGCGTCCAAGCCGGTGGTCACGGCGGCTCGCACGGACAACTCTCGAACGAGTTCGTCACCGCAATCCTCGAAGACCGCAAGCCCTTGGTCGACATTGCTCAAGCACTCAACATGACGGTCGCGGGCGTCGTGGCTCATCAGTCGGCGTTGAAGGATGGCGAATTGTTGAAGATTCCGCAGTACAAAATCTGATTCGATCGCAGAACGAATCCGTACAAGCCAGGAGCAGCAACCATGAAAATCGGTTTTCATACCGACGCCTTTAACTCGGCCTATTGGAGTTTCGAGCAGTGTCTGACCTGGGCCGAGAAGAACGACATCCACTTCATCGAATGCGGCCTGATCGACGGAGTGAGTTGGATT
Organism: Planctomycetota bacterium; assembly: GCA_963204995.1. Lineage (GTDB taxonomy): Bacteria > Planctomycetota > Planctomycetia > Pirellulales > Pirellulaceae. Next base: position 15,602 of record CAUJKL010001018.1, read on the forward strand.
CACGGCTTGGGCTACCAGCCGCATGTGGCCCTGTACGAAGACCCACTGCTGCTGCGCCGCAAGATGGAGAACTATGGCGTGCGATTCTCGCAGGTGGATGCCGCATTCCCGCTGTCCGGGAAGGACGGTCCACTGTATGGCGTTCCGTATGTGCTCAAGGCGATCCCCTGGGCCAAGCACGCCGGCTGTGACAACGTTGCCACGACCGATGGCTTGCATCGACCGGCGGGGCTTTCCGACGAGCAAGCGATGAAGATGATGAAGCACAGTTACGCTCAGATCATCGAAGTCGCCCAGGCGTACGAGATTTGCGTCAACATCGAAGTGCATGGTTACTTCACGACAAATCCAGATCGATTGGCGCAAATGCTCGAATTCTGTGACAGCCCGTTTCTACGGTTGAACATGGATACGGGTAACACCTATATCGCGGGCCAGGATCCGGTGGCGTTTTGCAAACGCTTTCTCAACAAGATCCGGCACGTCCACGTGAAAGACGTCAGCCAGTCGCTGGCGGATGCCGCGCGAGGTGAGCAAACAGGGATCGCGGTCAGCCAATGCGCCATCGGCGACGGTGTGAACGCGGACAACATTCGGCAAGTGTTGTTGATGCTGCGCGAATCGGATTACAACGGAGTGTTGAGCATGGAATGCGAAGGTGCCGGCGGTCCGATGATCGAACAGTCGCTCGCCTGGCTCCGCAATGCGATTCAGAATCTGCCCGCTTGAGTTTGCTCTCGCCATTCCAACATTCCACCTCGGCCATCCCACAACATGAGGTTCCCACATGACTACGCATCGTGAATCGTTTCGGCAACCGCTTACTCCGCGCCGCGAGTTCTTGAAAGCATCCGCTGTGGGGATCGGCACCGCTGCTGGTCTGTCGCTGGTCCGCAGCGCCCACGCCGCCGGCAGCGACTTGCTTAAGATCGGCATGGTCGGTTGCGGCGGACGTTGTTCGGGCGCGGCGCTGGATGCCATGAACGCCGATCCGGGGACACGCTTAGTAGCGATGGCCGACCTGTTTGCCGATCGCGTGCAAAGCAAACGTGAGTTGCTGAAAACCGCCAAGCCCCAGCAGGTAATCGTCGACGACGCGCATTGCTTCGTCGGGCTCGATGCGTATCAGCAAGTCATCGACAGCGTCGACGTGGTGTTGATCGCCTGTGCGGCTAAGTTCCATCCGATGTATCTGCGGGCTGCGATCGACGCCGGCAAGCATGTGTTTGTGGAAAAGCCACATGCCATCGATCCCGCGGGCATCAAGGTAGTGAGTGCGGCCTGCGAACTCGCCAAGCAGAAAAACTTGGGTGTGTTGTCGGGACTGCACAGCCGTTACGACTCGGCCATCCGTGAAACCATCGAACGGGTCCGCGACGGCCAGATCGGCGACATTGTTTCGATCGAAGAGAACTTCGTCCGTGGTCCGTATGGCGACACGACGCGCCCGCAGGGACTGCGAGAACTGGAAGTACAATACGGCAACCAGTATCGTTTCTCGTGGCTGTGCGGCGACGACGTGACGCAGTCGCTGGTCCATAACCTCGATCGAGCCACCTGGGCGTTGAACGGAACGCCGCCCGTCGACTGTCACGGGTTCGGCGGTCGCTCCGGCGTGCAGCACTTGTTGGGCGATGTCTTCGATCACAATGCGGTCGTTTATCGCTATGCCAACGGAGTGCGAGTTTACGCCTTCTGCCGCACCACGCCCGGCTGCTACAACGAAGCTTCCAGCATCATCATGGGCTCGAAAGGGATCGCGTATCCGTTACGTGGCCGGATCACGGGGCAAGACGAGTGGAAATACAGCGGCCCGGGTGGCAGCCCCTATTTGGCCGAGCACGTGGCGTTCTTCCAGTCCATTCGCGAAGGGACACCGCTGAACTGTGGCGACTATATGGCACAAAGCACCTTGGTCGCCATCATGGGACAGTTGTCTTGCTACAGCGGTCGGGATATTCGCTGGGACGAAGTGACTGCGTCCGATTTCTGTTTTGCGCCGAAACCGGAAGACTGCACTTGGGACATGCAACCCCCGACGGCTC
>CAUJKL010001019.1 GCA_963204995.1 Planctomycetota bacterium
CTCGCGTTCCTCGCGGAACAACTTGACGAACGGCTCGCCGCAGCGGGCCGTTACGTTCCAATCAATCGTCCGCACATCATCGCCGACCTGATAGGGCCGCACTTCCTCGAATTCGATGCCGCGGCCTTTGAAGGCCGAGTGATACTGGCCGCCGAGCATGTTGTCGACAAGGTGCGACGTGCGTATCTGAATGCGACGAATGCGTTTGATAAGTTCGATGGGAATCATGAGTTGGTCCGTATTGCGTTAAACCTGTTGGAGTTGTCGTGGGATAGGCTTCTAGCCTGTCGACGCGTGGCAATGACAGGCTGGAAGCCTATCCCACGCGCGAACCTTAGGGCACAGGGATGAAGTCCAGGATCGCACGAACCACATCGTCCGAGGTCTTATCCTCGGCTTCGGCTTCGTAGGTGATGATCACACGGTGCCGGAGCACTTCCAGCGCCATCTCCTTGACATCTTGCGGTGTCACATACCCGCGACCGTCTAGGAACGCGTTCGTCTTGGCCGCCAACGTCAAGTTGATCGTGGCTCGCGGCGAGGCACCGAACTGGATCAGATCGCTGATCGGCAGCTTGTACGCCGCCGGCTCGCGAGTCGCGATGACCAGATCGACGATGTAATCGCGTACCTTGTTGTCGACGTAAATCTCATCGACTAATTCACGCGCCTTGACGATTTCATCGGGCGTCATGACGGGCTGGATATCGAATGTCTGCTTCGTCTTCGACATGCGTTCTAGAATCTCGATCTCTTCGCTGCGAGTCGGATAGCCCACGATAACTTTCAACATGAAGCGGTCCATTTGAGCTTCGGGCAGCGGATAGGTGCCTTCCTGTTCGATCGGGTTCTGCGTCGCCATGACCAGAAACGGTTCGTCCATCGGGTAGGTGTGATGCCCGATCGTGACCTGCCGCTCTTGCATCGCTTCCAACAAGGCGCTTTGCACCTTTGCCGGAGCCCGGTTGATCTCGTCGGCCAGGATCAAGTTGGAAAAGATCGGGCCTTTCTGCACGACAAACTTGTGATCGTCGGGCCGATAGACCAGCGTGCCGATCAAGTCGGCTGGCAGCAGGTCGGGCGTGAACTGCAGCCGCTGGAACTTGGTGTGAATTCCTTTTGCCAAGCAAGCAACGGCGGTCGTCTTGGCCAAGCCGGGAACGCCTTCGATCAACAGATGTCCGTTGCCAAGCAAGCCGACCAACATGCGATGCATCAACTTGTGCTGGCCGACAATCACGTGGCTCACCTCGGTCAGCAACCGGCGAAACGGTTCGCTGTGAACCTTGATCTCTTCCGTCAATTCATTGATGTGCGAGTGCATTTGTGTGATCGTTGTATTGGTCATCTTTGGTTTACCTTTCGTTGAGTGAGCTGTTTGCTTTCAGCCCACCAGTTGTTGTTGAGCCGATTGCCGTTGGACTCAATCGCAAGCGACGTGCCAAAGCCATTTCAACGCGAAAACACTTGAGCTTCGCACTACGCGCGGGGCATAATGCCTCAGCGGGGACACTTGCCTCGGTGGAGGACGAGTCCACAATACGTTAGATGCGTGATCGGTTCGATTGCTCTGGTTGGCATACGAAGTGCGACTCGGTGTTTGTGTTCTCGCTCAGCGAGGGCGACACAGCGTTCACGAGAACCGAAACGCGCTGGCGATTCTTAGGCAACGAGAGACGAGATAATGATTTCGAGACGCAGCTACAACCATCAACCTCAACGCGGACAGCCGACTTCCGATGGGCTACTGGAGCAGGAAGAGCCGGTCACAACGCGCAGCGCTTCAACGGCAGACGCAAAAGGATTCGATGATCCGCTTGGTTTGTACCTGCAACAGATTGGGAAGCACCCGCTGTTAACCGTGGCGCAAGAGCGGCGACTTGCTTCGCGAGTCGACCGGGCTCGCAAGGCGTATCGGTTTCTCTTGTTGGACAATCACATCGTATTACAGTGGGTGGTGGTGTTGCTGGAATCCGTTCGTGGACGCGGTCGACGTTTGGATCGCGTGTTGGATGTTGCCAACCGTGATGCGAAGCGAATGAAGCAACTGGCGGCAGCAGTGGAAATGCACTTACCAACGATGAAACATTTGCTGGCTGAAAATGAAGCGGCGTTTGTTAACCAGCGTCGATGGTCGCAATCAGAGGCGTCTTCGCGTCGGCTGCGTCTGATGATTGCCAGGCGGCGGCGGAAGTGCATTCGGCTGGTCGAAGAGTTGCGGGTCCGCGTCGATAAACTTGCTCCGTTTCGTGACCGCTTGCTACGAATTAACACAGACGTTGTGAAGTGCATCGCCGAGTTATACGAACTCGAGCAGGTCCGAGAGGACGACGCGAAAGGAAAACCGTGTCCGACGATCGCAGAACTTCGGAAACAACTTTCCACGATCGGATCACACCTACTGGAGCAACCGTCTGCTTTCGTCCGACGAATGCAACGAATGGAAGCCTGCCGCAGCGTGTACGAATCGGCAAAAGGTGAGTTGGCGGCAGGCAACTTGAGGCTCGTCGTCTCGATCGCCAAGCGTTATACGAACCGGGGCATGGCCATGACGGATCTGATCCAGGAAGGCAACGCGGGCTTAATGCGGGCCGTCGAAAAATTCGAGCACCAACGCGGGTTCAAGTTCTCGACGTATGCGACGTGGTGGATTCGACAAGCCATCGGTCGAGGGCTGGCCGAGCAAAGCCACACGATTCGATTGCCTGTTCATACCGGTACAATGGTCCGTCAAATCCACGTCATCACACAAGAATTAGCACACTCGAAAGAACGCCTGCCGACCAACGAAGAGGTCGCTGCTGCTTTGGGCCTCAGCGTGGAAGACACAACGACGATCATGAACAGCGCACAGGTCCCGGTGTCGCTGGATCAACCGATCTCGGCGGGAGATGAGAGTACATTCAGTGATTTGCTTGGTGATGGCAGCGATGAAGATTTAAGCAGCGGGATTCACCAAGAGGAAGTCCAGCGGCGCGTGAAACACATGTTGAACGCACTAGACTATCGCGAGCGGCAGATCATTCGCATGCGTTTCGGTTTTTCGGACGGCATCGCTTGGACACTGGCCGATATCGCAAAGTCATTTGGAATCAGCCGAGAACGCGTCCGACAAATCGAGATGAAAGCGTTCGCCAAGATGCTGGGGAGTCACCAGGGACCAACCAAGCCAAGGTGATCGAAGCCGGAGTTCTCTTGCTCAGTTACGCAGCCGGTTCAAGTATTCCAAGCCGGTTGCGGGGCGCGTCTCCGCAACTGCGAGGCTTGCTGGTTAAGCGACGGTTCTGCAGTGTTCATTCATGAGGTGCGACAACGTGTCAAGAAGCCGCTCCCTTCTCGGCTGTCGGCTCGACCGGATTCGCGGGCGGAGGCCGTTTGCGCAATTCGACGCGAATTCGGTTGCGTTCGATCCCGTACAGACTCAAGTTGGACGGTACATTTAACTCTGCGGCCTTGATCGCTACGGTTTGCGAACCGGCGCGGGAGTTCGCCAAGTCGATCGAGATTTTGAGTGTGGCGGGATCTAGTAGTCGAAAGGCGGGGTCGGTGCCGGACAACGTCACACGCATCTCCGCCGGAGCGTTTTCGGCGAGGACGAGATCCGACGAAACATTGCGATATTCGATGGGGCAAACGAACGTGCGCTGGATCGTGCCTGGACTATACGCAAACAAGATCCACGCCACCACTGCCAAGGTGAGCGCGAGGGCCTTCAAGGGCCAGTGACGGATCACGAACTGCTTCCACAACGACTCCGTTTGGACTGGAAAATTGACGGCGATGAATCGTTCCAAATGACCTTTCAGATCGGCGGGAGACGGCACAAACCGCAGGCTGCCATTCTCGGCAATGCTGACCATGCCCCGCTCTTCGGACACCACGACGGTCAGTGCGTCGCACCGCTCGGAGATGCCCAAAGCTGCGGCGTGGCGCGTCCCACGCAAACCGATTTCATGGCGATTCTTCGAGATTGGCAAATGAGCGGCAAACTGGTCCACATATCCGCGGCGAATGATCACCGCGCCGTCGTGGCCCGAAGAATGTGGATCGAAAATACTCTCGAGCAACGGTAGGCTAATCTGGCCCGCCAGACGAATGCCGCCGTGAACGTGGCGGTCGAGTTCATCCCTGCCTTGCATGACAATCAATGCGCCCACCTTGGCTTCGGCCAGCGCGAACACCACTTGGACCAACGTATCCAACTCGGACGCGAGCGGAGCAACCGCACGAAACTGCCGCAACCTACCCATGGTAGCCAGCCGCTCGAAAGCCCGCCGCAGGTCTTCCTGAAAGATGACCACCAGCATGATCAACAAGATGGCGAAACCCGCATGCAATAATTGCGAGGTCAGGTACAGATTGAATGTGACTGCCAGAAAATAGAGGACGATGATCGACGTCACGCCCACCGCTACTCGCTGGGAAGTCGTTTCGCGGAACCACACGAGCGCCGAGTAGAGAAACACACTGATGATGGTGATGTCCACCGCGTCCGTCAGGCGGAAACTGTGGGGAAACTCATGCAGGAAGGTGAATACCGAGTGCAACATCGTTCGCGCTGTCGACTAAGTTTCCCACTGCGTGTGGAACACACCTTTTTGGTCGATCCGTTCGTAAGTGTGCGCGCCGAAGTAGTCACGTTGAGCTTGAATCAAGTTGGCGGGGAGCCACGGGCTGCGGAAAGCGTCAAGGTAAGCCAGCGAGACCATCAAGCCGGGAACGGGAATGTTCATCGCCGTGGCGGAATGGACGGCGGCTCGCAAGCCTTCGTGTTGAAGTTTAATCTTCCGTGCCAGGTGAGAATCGAGCAACAAGTTGGCGAGATCCGGATGGTGCCGGTATGCACCAGCAATGTCTTTCAGCAGCTTGGCTCGGATAATGCAGCCGCCGCGCCAGATCTGCGCCACGTCGGCGAGGTTGAGGCCATATTCGTACTTGTCGGAGGCGGTGCGAAGCAGTGCCATGCCCTGTGCGTACGTCACGGCCATGCCGACGAAGAGCGCTTCTCTCAAATGTAG
>CAUJKL010001020.1 GCA_963204995.1 Planctomycetota bacterium
GTGGGGTCAAACCGGCTGACCCCACGAATTCAAGACGACCACGAATTGGATTTTCGTATCACCTCATTTTCCCGCTGCCGCGTCGAGAATCTACGAACTCCCAGAGTTCTCGGCTCGTGGATCAGGAGTTCTGAGGCTCGCGCTCGCATCGATTTTCTCCTCGCCTCAAGCCGGCACGGTCAGGTAACCGCCGGGCGTGACTAACCGCCGCCGATGGCGGGCAGGAAGTGTATTTCCGCGTCTGGAGCGGTTCGTTGCAACATCCCTAACGTTGCCACCGACCCCGCGATGTCCACCGCCAAGCCTGGCCGGATCTCTTCATCCTGGCAGAGCCGTTCCTTAATTCCTGGAAAGCGTCGTTCGAGACTCTCGATCACTTGACCCAGATTCGTCCCACCAACTTCGACAATCTCTTCGCCAGCGGTTAACGAACGCATCGGCGGTGGAATGAAGACGCGCGGCATATCAGTAGCCATCACGCTCCGCCGTGATAAGCCTATTGAGGCCGAGTCGGAACGGATGGATGCCTTTCAGTTGGTTGAACGTTTCGCAATGGGCTCGTCACGGCGGAGCGTGACGGCTACTTTTTCTTCAAAATCTCCGCCAATAACCGTGGCGGCGACATCGGCAATTGGTGCATGCGAACGCCAACCGCGTCATAGATCGCGTTGGCGATGTCGGCCGGCGGCGGACAGATCGGAACTTCGCCGACGCCGCGCACACCGTAGGGGTGCTGTGGATCGGGCACCTCGACAATGATCGTGTCGATCATGGGAACGTCGTAGCAAGTTGGCATGCGATAATCGAGAAAAGTCGCGTTACGCATCTCGCCCTTCTCGTCATACCAGAATTCTTCGTTCAACGCCCAACCAATTCCTTGGACGGCACCACCTTGAATCTGGCCTTCCACATAGCTCGGGTGGATCGCAGTCCCACAATCTTGGGCGGCCGTGTAACGCAAGATTTGAACTTTGCCGAGATCGACATCGACTTCGACGTCAACACAGTGCGTGCCAAACGCTCCGCCTTGCGTCGCTTCACTCGACGTTCCCCGCCCGATGACCGCGCCCCCGGTCCCGTGTAACTTGGCGGCGATTTCCTTGAACGACAAGTGCTTTCCATCGGGTCCATGAACACCGCCGTCGCGGTACGAGATTTTCGACACATCAACTTCCCAGATCATCGCCGCGCGAGCAATCAGTTGTCGTTGAATGTCTTTGGCGGCTTCGATCGCAGCGATCCCGGTGGCAAACGTCACACGACTACCGCCAGTCACGTCACAGTAGCCGACGCTGTCCGTGTCGCCCACGGTCGGATTCACTTCTTCGGCAGTGATGCCCAAAGCTTCGGCAAGTTGCATCGCGATACTAGTCCGTGACCCGCCGATGTCCGTGGAGCCTTCCAGCAACGAAACGGTGCCGTCAGGATTCACGGTTGCCGAGGCAGCGGACTTGAGCCCGCAGTTGAACCAGAATCCCGACGCGATTCCGCGCCCGCGATACTTGCCTTCGAGTGGCGTTTTGTAGTGATCGCTGTTCTTAATTGCTTCGACTGTCTCGACCATGCCAACTCGCGCATAGACCGGCCCGTCGACTCGGCGAACGCCTTCTTTTGCCGCGTTCTTGATGCGGAAGTCAGTTGCATCCATGCCGATCTTTTCGCAGATCTCGTCGACCAAAGTTTCAGTCGCGAAAGCAACGTGTGTCGAGCCCGGTGCACGATAGGCGTTCGTACGCGGCTTGTTGACACACACGTCAAAACCTTCGACACGACCGTTGGGCAGATCGTAACACGCAAAGACACACATACACGCCGCACCGATCGGCGAGCCGGTGTAGGCACCCGCCTCGAACGCGATCCAGGCTTCGCCGGCAACGAGCTGGCCGTCCTTGGTCGCACCGAGCTTGATTTTCATGTGCGAACCTGGAGATGGACCAGTGGCTTCGAAGACGTTGGCTCGTGACATCACCAGCTTGACCGGGCGGCCCGACTTCTTGGACAACAAGGCGGCCACAGGGGGTAGATAGACGGAGATCTTGCCGCCAAACCCACCGCCAATTTCCATGGGAATGACTTTCACATTCGAGATCGGAACTTTCAACAATTCCGCCGTCTGCTGCCGAACCGTGAACGACCCCTGCGTGCTCATCCAGACGGTGATCTTGCCGTCGGTGTTCCAAAGCACCGTCGCATTGTGTGGTTCAATGTAGCCTTGATGCACCATCGAGGTGTCGAACTCGCGCTCGACGATGACATCGGCTTGGGCGAAGCCTGCGGCGATATCGCCTTTCTCGAACAGGAAGTGTTTCGCAATGTTGGTTGGCTTCGATTCCTTGCTCGCTGGTGCCGCACCCACCGATTCGGTGCGAATATCGTCGTTTAAGACAGGCGAATCGGCAGACATCGCCTTGCAGACGTCCATGACCGGCGGCAGCAATTCGTACTCGACCTCGATCAACTTGACGGCTTCTTCGGCGATATGAATGTTGTCGGCAGCCACGCCGGCGATGGAATGACCCTTGTAGAGAACCTTGCCGCGCGCCAAGACGTTCGCGGTGAGATGCCGCATGTTGACGGCACCTTCGCCAAGTTGGACAACGCGATCGCCTTGTTCGGGCAGGTCTGCCGAAGTGACGACGGCACGGACACCTGCGAGCGCTGCGGCCTTTGATGTGTCGATGCTCTTGATCTTGGCATGGGCATGCGGGCTGCGAAGCATCGCACCGTAGAGCATGCCCGTCAGCTTGAAGTCCGCACCGTACTGCGCGCGACCGGTCACCTTGTCGGCACCATCGTGACGAACGGGCCGTGTTCCAATAACTTTATATTTTGGCTTGTCAGCGGTTGCCATTAGTTGTCCACTCCTGGTTGAGGGCGTTGGTTTATTAGTTATTAGCGACTTGCCGCTTCTCGGCGGCGGCTTGCACGGCGCGAACGATCTTGTCATAGCCGGTGCAACGACACAGGTTACCCGCCAAATAGAAGCGTATCTCGTCTTCGCTGGGATTCGGATTCGCGGCGAGCAAAGCTTCGGTTTGCACAATGATTCCCGGCGTACAGATTCCGCATTGCAACGCGGCACCTTCAAGGAACGCCGATTGAATTTCGTCCAGATTCGAGCCGCTTGCGATACCTTCGATCGTGCGAAGCTCTGTACCTTCGGCTTCGACGGCCAGTACCAGACAACTTACCACCGGGCGACCATCCATGAGCACCGTACAGGCACCGCAGTTACCATTCGAGCAGCCTTCCTTGGTGCCGGTGAGATCAAGATTGTTTCGCAAGACTTCGAGCAGGGTCTGCCGAGGTTCGCAAAGAACCTCCGTTAGATCGCCGTTAATCGTAAGTGTGACAACACGTTTACCTGACATGAATGACTCCAATGTATTATTTGATCGTTCGCCGTTAGTGTCCTCGACAGTAACCGATGTCTTCACCGCGAGCTCGAGCCACGGCAGCTTGGAGAACTCGCTTGACGAGCACTCCGGTCACGTGAATTCGATACTCTCGTGTCCCTCGCATATCGGTGATGGGGGTTGCGATCTCGCGAGCCGCAGCAGCGGCCTTGTCCAAACTCTCCTCGTTCACAGGCTGGCCTGCGAGCAATTCGCTGGCTGCCTTAGCGAACAACGGGGTTGGTGCGACAGCGCCCAACGCAATCCGCGCCGATTCGAACTTCTGCCCGCTCTTGTCGAGCACCACACTGGCTCCGACACCAACGACGGCGATGTCCATCTCGTTACGAGGAATCATCCGGCGATAGTGCGAGCCGCTGTTGGCCGGTCGAGGCGGAAATCGCACTTCGACCAACAATTCACCCGGCTTCAATACATTTTTGCCGGGGCCGGTGCAAAACGATTCAACGGGCACTTCGCGAGTGCCACCAGGACCGGCAATCACGCAGATGCCGCCGAGCGCGATCATACTCGGTATCGAGTCCGCCGCGGGCCCGGAATTGCAGAGATTCCCACCCATGCTGGCACGACTTTGAATTTGGACGCTGCCAATAATACGACAGCTGTCGGCTAAAGCGGTGTACTGCGAAGTGACGGTTTCGTCACCATAGATGCGATAACATGGCACGGCGGCACCAACGTGCAAACCATCCGCATCGGTAAACAGAACGTTCAATTCTTTGAGTTTTTTGACATCGATCAACATATCCGGGGCGAACCGTCCGACCCGCATCTGATCGATCAAATCCGTGCCACCGGCCAGCGGACGGGCGGTGCCATTGTGTTTCGCCATCAACTGGATGGCCTCGGCCACCGTGGTTGGGGCTTGATAGTCGAAAGCGTGCATAGCGTGGGCCTGGTCCTATACTGAGGCTGTAACGTTAACATCAATGCCTCGTATTCTATCGAACCTGGGCGAGCGTGCAATTTGGCTGGCGAGATATTGACAGATTGTCGCAAGCGACCTTCGCGACACCAGACTTCTGAAGTTTCCAAAACTTCCTCCGTCTAGGCGAATCAATTCTACCGGCTCACCCTGCACGAAGGATTTGGCGAGTTCCTCCAGATATGATAGGGGAAGCTAGTCCGACTTGAACGGCTCACGCGAAATATATTTCCGATGTATTCGAAGACTTCGGAAGTCTGGCCTGTGCCAACGTCACCCATCCTACAACTCGCAATGCCCGATAACCCCGACGATATCATCCTGGAACTAACGGATATCCGGCGAACGTTCCGGATGGGGGAGGTGTCGGTGCAGGTGTTAAAAGGCGTTTCGTTTCAGGTCCGCCGAGGAGAGTTCCTGGCCGTCGTGGGGCCGAGCGGCTCGGGGAAGACGACGATCCTGAATCTGATCGGCGGCTTGGACTCGCCCACGTCTGGCATAATTCGCTTTCGCGACCAAGATCTCACCAAAGCCAACAGCCGGGAACTGACTCGCTATCGCCGCGACGCCGTGGGCTTCGTGTTTCAGTTCTATAACCTCGTGCCGAATCTGACGGCTCGCGAGAATATTCTGGTTACCACGGAGATCAGTCGTGATCCGCGCGATGTGGACGAAGTGCTGGAGCTTGTCGGTTTGACCGATCGAGCGGACCACTTCCCGGCCCAACTTTCCGGCGGCGAACAGCAACGGATTTCCATCGCGCGAGCCGTCGCCGGGAATCCGGAACTGCTACTGTGCGACGAACCAACGGGGGCGCTCGACTTCGAGACCGGAAAGAAGGTGTTGCGAGTGCTGCTCGACTTGAACCGCCAACTCGGCAAGACCGTCATCGTCATTACGCATAACTCGGCGTTGGCTCAAGTCGCCGATCGCGTGATTCATCTGCGTAGCGGCGAGATTTCCAGCGTCGACATCAATGAATCCCCAATCGCGCCGGAAGAGGTGGAGTGGTGAGAACGCTCCCTCGGAAACTCCTTCGCGAGTTGTACGACGCGAAGGGGCTGTTGCTGCTGATCGCCAGCATCATCGCGGTCGGTGTGACTTGCTTTGTCGCAATGCAGTCGGCGTATCACAACTTGGATCAGGCGAAACGCCGCTATTATCGCCAGTGCCGCATGGCAGACTTTTGGATTGATCTGAAGAAAGTTCCGCTGACTGAATTGGAATCGCTCTACTCGATTCCTGGCATCACCGAGATTCGCCCGCGAATCCGCTTCATGGCCAACGTCGATTTGGAAGACTTCGTCGAGCCCGTGAGCGGCATGGTGCTGTCGTTGCCCGATCGCAGACAGCCAGTGATCAACAACATCGTGCTCCGATCCGGCGACTATTTTACTGATCATCGCCAGAATGAAGTCATCGTCAGCGAGAAGTTCGCGTTGGCGCACCACCTCGGGCCGGGGCAGACGATTCATCTGGTGCTGAACAATCGGCGTCAGGAGATGTTCATCGTGGGCACGGCGATCAGCAGCGAGTTCACGTATCTCGTCGGCCCCGGATCGTTTGTGCCCGATCCCGTTCACTACGGCGTCTTTTACGTGAAGCATTCGTACGCGGAAGACATCTTTGATTTCGAAGGCGCGGCGAACGAAGTGGCCGGCATCCTCGCGCCGGAGGCCCGCGCCGGCGTCGATGAGATCCTGAAGCGAGCCGAGCGGCTGCTCGATTCCTACGGCGTCTTCGCGACAACGCCGCTTGATCTCCAGCAATCCGACCAATTCCTAAGCAATGAAATCAAGGGGCTCGGCGAGATTGCAACCGTCATCCCCACGATCTTTCTGGTTGTCGCGGCCCTCGTCTTGAACGTTCTGATCACGCGGATGGCTCGGCGGCAGCGAGTTGTTGTGGGCACGTTGAAAGCGCTCGGCTACTACGACAGCCAAATCTTCTGGCACTTCCTCATGTATGGGCTGTGTGTTGGTGTTTTGGGAGGATTGCTGGGCAGTGTATTGGGTTATTTGTCGGCGACGGGGATGACCGCCGTCTATCAGTGGTTCTTCGAGTTTCCCGATTTACGCAGCGAGTTTTATTGGTATACGCATGCGATCGGGATGAGCGTCAGCATGGCCTGTGCCTTGGTCGGCGGCTTTCGCGGATCGCGAGCGATGTTAAAGCTGCAACCGGCGGAAGCCATGCGTCCCGAGCCGCCGAAACGCGGCGGACGCGTGTGGCTCGAATGGTTGATGGGACCGGCATGGCAGCGGCTTTCGTCGAGTTGGCGAATGGTGTTCCGCAGTTTGCTGCGTCATCGAACACGAACCGCGACGGGTGTGTTTGCGGCCATGATGGGCGCGGCTCTGCTCGTCTCTGGCTTCATGATGTCCGAGGCACAAGACTATCTGCTGGGTTTTCAGTTCTATCGCACGGCACGCAGCGACCTGGATGTCACGTTCGAAAACGAGCAAGGTATCGACGCTCTCGCCGAGATCAAGCAACTCGCCGGAGTCGACTATGCCGAGCCACTCTTGAGTGTCGCTTGTGACTTGGTCAACGGTCCTTATCAACGCAAGGTGGGCATCACGGGACTCGTCATCGACGCACGGCTGACGATCCCCTACGACAGCGACGGACAACCGATCCGGATTCCCGAATCGGGCGTCGTGCTGACCAAACGGCTAGCGGAACTCCTGCATGTTGGCCCAGGGGATCGCCTGATGATGATTCCCGTGAAAGGCGAGCGACGGCCTGTCGAAATCATCGTCACCCAAATCGCCGACAGCTACATGGGCTTGTCGGCTTATGCCCAGATCGATTACCTGAGCAGATTGGTCGGCGAATCGTTCGTGATGAGCGGCGCACAACTGACGACCGTCCGCGAGCCAAGACAACTCGACGCACTCTATCGCGAGTTGCGACAGAAACCGAACATCCAAGGCGTTCAATCCCGCCGGGCAATGATCGACCAAGTCACCGAGACGTTGTTGCAGAATCAATACGTCTTTATCGGTGTGTTGGTACTGTTTTCCGGCATCGTCTTCTTCGGCAGCATCGTCAACGCATCGATGGTGAATTTGGCCGAACGGCAGCGCGAAGTCGGCACGTTTCGAGCGCTCGGCTACAGCGAATGGCAAATCGGCAGCATGTTCCTCCGCGAAAACTTGATCACAAACTTCGCGGGCACGCTGCTCGGACTGCCAGCGGGTTGGTTTCTGGCATGGCTGACAGCGGTTTCCTACAACAACGACTTAATTCGGCTGCCAGTTGTTAGCGCGCCCTGGGTCTGGTGGACGACACTCGCATCGGCCTTAGTCTTCGCCCTCGCCGCCCACGCCGTCGTACAATGGACGATCTCGCGAATGGATTATCTTGAAGCTTTGAAGGTGAAGGAATAAGCGGGCACCAAGGGGCAGCACCTTTAACATCTTTGGAAGTGATCAATCGCGGGTGTGAACTCTTCGGCCCGAAGGGTCGGCATAGCCCTTGCCGGGGCTGTAAAGCCCCGGAATCGTTGGCAGAATTCTATCGCAGCCCCGATAGGGGCGACACACTTCGCGCTGCCCCACCTGTGTCGCCCCAATCGGGGCTTTGTCCCATTGAGAGTTTGAATCCGGGGCTTTACAGCCCCGGCAAGGGTTGTGTCAGCCCTATCGGGCTTATTTTCAAACATAAACCCATCGACACAATGTCGTCCTGCACATCTTAAAAGCCCTAGCCCTGAAGGGGCGACCCAATAACATCGCTGTGGCAGGCGATCAACGATGTTTCTCCCTTTCAGGGCTTGGAGACTATCGTAATCGCCTACCCAGGTCGGGAGCTGCGATCTGCCCTGGGCTAGAATGCTGCTGGCCTTTCAGGCCGACTTCCTCGAGGACCGACTCGATGAGCCGCGCTCGCAACGAATACTCAGTATCCGTACGTTTCAAAGTACGATCGCCAACACTCCGCAATCACCGCGTGGGTCGCATCGTCCAACTTGTGACGGTTCGGCTTGTAGTCGGCGTGGTCGTTGGCATATCGCGTCAGCGCGGGGCGTAAGCCGTCGAAGCCTTCCAACTGCAGTTGTGCGTAAATACCCCCGACAACGAAAACTGGATCGGCGATGAGTTGCTCGTAACGTACGTCGAGGAAACGTTCCGACGCGACGAGTGGGCGCGTCTGCTGAAGCGATTCGTGCATCTGTGCAAACGTCCGCAAGACGAACTCGTCCAGTTCGCGATAGTTCGGCTTCTGGTAGCCAAGCGACGAGAAAAGCGACTTCCACAGCTTCACCGTCGAGGAATACACTTCGAACGGATTCCGCACGATGTGGACAAATCGGGCACGTGGAAACATCTCGACGAGCGTGGCGACGCGAAATGTGTGCGGAGGAGATTTGAGCACCAGTCGTCCAGCTCGATGGCACAGCAACCGCTGAAGAAAAGTGCGGAAGGCGTGTTGCCACTGATGGCGTTGTTTGTCGCTGAGACCGGACAGGTCGAACCAACTCGCATCCATAGGCGGCTCGTTGGGAAAGCCGATCTGCCAATAGGGACTGGCGACGCCCATGTTGCTCAGCGCGAATTCATCTTCTTGCGGGCGATCCCAACCGACGGCCATGTTGTCGGGTGGGCGGCGGCTGGGCAGCGCGAAAGCGATCCATCGTTTCAACCACCGCTCGGTCAGCAGGAAGTGATGCGGCAACAGACATTCGTAGGTCGTTGGACAGCGGTTGAGCGGATCGAGCGCGAGCAATTCATGTAACAACGTCGTCCCGGTTCGCCAGTGTCCGAGGATGAAGACAGGATCGTCAGGCAAGGCGACGCGACGCACACGGTGGTTGCAAGTCGCGGCTTGTATCATCCGCAAGAGCGAGTTGCCCGTCGCAAAAGTCAGATCGATCGAAGCCTCGAACCAGAAAGCCGCGTCAACTCGCCATCGGTAATGCCGCATGATGCGGGACAACGCGGCAAGGTCGCAGCCCATCCAGATTGCGGCTTGATTCCAAGCCGGCCGAGGGAACTCGTCTTTGTCCGGTGTATTCATGCTGTAGGGATCGGCAGGGTTGTAGCCTCTGACGGAAAATATCCCGGTAAATCAGTTACATCCTCCGTGCGTTACGGCATCGAAACGGAATCTTGCGAGTCAACCGCACATCTCCAATCCAAGGGATAACTGCTGTAACCGCTCGCTTCGCATTCAACCTGTAAAACTTCGCTTATCGCGTCGATGCCAATTAGTATCGGTGAGTGAGCTGTGTCTAAATCCGTCGGCACTGGCGGGTACATCGACCGACTCGCGAACTACGATCAACAACTTGCAGGAGTTCATACCGTGGATCAATCCTCCACCGATGCGACTATTTCCTCCCACTCGCACGCGATCGCTTCACATGTCGAGTCGAACGGTCACCCCACCGCGATGGACAAGCTGACCGATCGTCTCAGCAAGGACTCGCTGATTCGCATGGGCTTGTACTTTTACAAGGAACGCTGCCCGGACACGCATATGAAGGATCTGATCGTCGACTCGATCGGCGAAGGCCGCGAGATCGTGTTAGAAGGGCAGCCCGTCATTAACTTCGGCTCGGACAGTTTTCTGGGCCTCGACAGGCACCCCGCCGTCCAACAGGCGATCATCGACGCGACCAGAACTTGGGGCACGCACAATGGTTCATCGCGCTCGTTCTCCAGCGTTCAACTGGCCGAGGAGGCCGAGCACCGGCTGGCACGCTGGCTCGGCGTTCCAGACACGCTGATTTTTCCGAGTGTGTCGCTCGCGAACGTAGGGATGCTGCCGAGCCTGGCAGGTAAAGGCGATCTCTTGGCGATGGACCGTACGTCGCACGACAGCCTTTGGCAGGGGGCCAAGATCGCGTCAGCGAACGGAGCCGATTTGCAAGAGTTCGGCGCGGCGAGCATTGAAACCTTAGAGCGGCTGATGGAGCGCAAGCCGTACAAAGAGCGGGTCGTGGTCGTCGACGGTGTCTATAGCATGGCGGGTTCCATCCCACCGCTGAAGCAACTCGATGAACTCACGCGCCGCTACGGCGGATACATGTATGTCGACGACGCTCACGGCACGGGCATCATCGGCGACCGAGGCCGCGGTGCCGCCCATCGAGCGTTGGGAACACTCAACAATGTCATGATGGTGGGCTCGCTATCCAAAGCCTTTTCGTGCTTGGGTGGTTTCGTGACGACGACGCTCGACATGAAACTGATGCTCAAGATGAAGGCGGGCAGTTATATGTTCGGCGGGCCCGTCCCACCGAACTATCTGGCAGGCATCATCGCGGTCTGCGAGATCATCGACTCGCCGGAGTACGACGGGATTCTTGGCCGGTTACGCCAACTGATCGCTGGCGTCACTGGCGGACTTCGTTCGCTAGGGTTGGAAGTGCTAGGAGGCGAATCCGCGATCGTGTCAGTGGTTGTCGGCGAGATTGAGAAAACGCTGCAAGCCGGCCGCTGGCTGTACGATCACGGATATTACGTCCAATCTGCAGTCTATCCGTCGGTCGCCTTGACCGGTGGGCTATTGCGAATTCAAGTCAACGCCAATCATACGGACGAACAGATCACCGGACTCTTGAATGCGTTTGCCGATCTCGCCCGCGATTTGAATATTGGCAAACAGAAGCGAATGCCGCGATGAATGCCTGGATGCTGTTAATCATCGCCGGATTGCTCGAGCCTATCTGGGCGGCCATGATGAAGCGGAGCGACGGCTTTACTCGCCTGTGGCCCACGCTCGCGACACTCGGGATTAGCGCCATCAGCTTCATTATGCTGGGCCGAGCGATCAAGACGATTCCGATCGGAACGGGCTATGCCGTGTGGACTGGCATCGGTGCGGCAGGAACTGCCCTCGTGGGAATCCTGCTGTTTCACGAAGGTGCTCAGCCGGTACGCTTGTTTTTCATCGGGCTGATTTTGGTGGGCATGGTCGGACTGTATTTCAACTCGCCACGTTGACTCACTTCGACGTGTCCGTCTCTTCCATTTCCTCGACCAGAGGTGCCAGCAGCTTGTATAGCCAGATCGGCGCACCGCGCAGCAGCTTCAGCTGCATCCATAATTGCCACGGGAACCAATACTCCTCGCGGCCCCGTTCGATGGCTCGCACGATGCGCGAGGCTGCCTGCTCGGCGGATAAGAGATGACTTAGCGTGCGTCGTTCGTCGTCGGTAATCATCGGCGTGTCGACAAAGCCTGGGCAAACAGTGGTCACCCGCACCTTGGTCTTTCGCAAGTCGATGCGCAGACTTTCCAACAGCGTCACGACCGCCGACTTACTCGCGCAGTAGGCCCCCGCACCTGGCAAACCGATCATTGCGCCCAGACTCGCCACTCCGACGATGCACCCGTGATTGCGTTCGACCATCGACGGCAGCACGGCTCCGATCGCGTTGACAACGCCGCCGACGTTGGTCGCCATGACGTCGCTGGCGGCCTGTGCTTCGAAGTGCAAACCACTTGTCAGGCGATAGATCCCCGCGTTGGCAATCAGCACATCGCAGGGGCCATAGCGTTCGACAAAGTGTTTTACGGCTGATACCATTTCGTCGCCCGAGCGAGTATCCGCCGAGTAACAACTGACTTCCGCCCCCGACTCGACAATCGAAGCACAGACCGCCTCCAAGCGTTCCCGCCCGCGAGCGATCATCCCGATCCGGGCACCGTGTCGGGCCAACTCGCGACACAGGGCGAGCCCAATCCCACTGGAAGCACCAGTCACAACGACGCACTTTCCCTGCCAAAACTCCGTGCGTCTCATGATTTTCCCTTCCACGCTAGAACGATCCTAACATTGCGCGCGACAACTTGTTCGCGTCACAACTCGATGAGAGCGAATGATGCTACCTTATCTCGCGTGCGATCAGAACACCCAGCCTGTCTTGCGGGCCACCTGGAGTTGCCGAATCAAGCGGTGTGTGACAACATCTTCTGACCCGCACCGACTCATTCGCTCTGGAAAGGACCGAGCCGATTCATCTTTTGCTGCCCTTCTGCTCCAGCGTAGTGGTCGTTTGCGGCCTGTTGTGTCTGAAACGCGCCCACGAACGCGGCGCATCGACCTGGACTTCGCTGATCCTTGTCTGCTGGTCTTCGGCTTGCATTTTCCCTGCATTGTCCTTGATGGGAGGAACGATGCAGCCCGCCACATCGTTCTGGCAACCGGCACTCGTCGGCGGGTTGTTCCTCGCAGGCCAACTGCTGACATTCCTGGCCGTGGCACATGGAGACGTTTCGATCGCCGCACCGGTACTCGGCATCAAAGTGCTGATCGTTCCCGCGGCTTCACGTTTTTTTGTCGATGATGAATTATCGGCTCGCGTGTGGATCGCGGCTGCCATCGCCGTTGTTGGAATCGCGTTCGTGCAAGCCCGCGACGCCACCATTCATCGCTCGCGGATCATAGCATCCGTGGGTTATGCTCTGTTGTCAGCATGCTCGATGACGCTGTTCGATCTGCTGATTCAGCGGTGGGCACCAGGCTGGGGAGCGGGGTATTTCCTGCCGATTGCATTTGCCT
>CAUJKL010001021.1 GCA_963204995.1 Planctomycetota bacterium
GCCGGTTCTTCGGCTGACGCGACGAAAGAGCGAGATGCAGCGGCGAAGGTCGCTGCCGACCTCGCGGAAGCCCTCACGAAGGCACAGCAAACCAAGGACGGAGCGACCAAAGCGTTGGCGGATGCCAGCGCCGCACTGAAAGAACTATCCAGCAAGCTGTCTACGCCGCTGGATGGTTTTAAGAGTACCGTCTGGGCTGTCTCGATCTCTCCCGACGGCAAGCGACTCGCCGCAGGCAGCCACAAGGAGCTGCGCGTGTGGGATTTGACGGAAGCGAAGGAACTCTTCCCGCATGTCGACAAGGAAGGCGTGGCCGCTCAATAGCTCATTGGACCGGAACAATTTGGACGGCGTCGGCGATTACATATCCGTTTGCACCAGCGTTCGAGACCGTGATTGTTACGAGCTGATCCTGTCGAAGCTTAAACACGCCCAATGAGATAAACGCGCCACCGATCGGCGGTGCTTTTCGTTGATCGACGACGGCCTGCGTTGACTTACCTGCAACGTCGATCGAAACCGAAACATTGGTCGCGCGATTGTGGTTGGCTGTGTAGGCCAGTCGAATCTCGGCGTCTCCGCTGGCTTGTGGTGTGTAGCGAAAGCGGACGGACTTCGTGCCTTGGCCAGCGTTTCCATCGTGCCAGTACCGCGTGCCGATGAAGTGATCGCTCGACGTACTCGAAACCCAAAGCCCCGTCTGCTCCATCGCATCATCGTCCAGGACAATCCCCGCCAACGACCTGGGATCGATTCGGATGGCTTCTCGTACGGGTGCCTGCGACCACTCGACGACTTGTTTATCGGCGAGCAGTCGAGCCTTAAGTCGCGCGTAATCAAGTTGCTGAACGGGGACCGATTCTTCGATGGACAGCACTGCGGCCGTTGCGGCCGATTGTCCCAGGATCATGAACACCGGCTCCATGCGGATCGAGCCATACGCGATGTGAGACGAGGACAAGCAGACCGGCACCAGCAAGTTTTCGCATTCGCCTTTTTTGGGAACGAGCGAGCGGTAGCTGATGGAATACGCACCGCCCGGAGACGCTTGCACGTCGCCTTCGTTCATGGCGAAGCCTGCGGGGGAGACATAGCGTTGGACGTTATGCGAATCCATGTTGTACGAGCCCATTCCGACCGAGTCTTCTGCTACGCGAGTTCGTCGGCAATCTGATTCCGTTGTGACATAGTCGCTGACCATTCTTCGAGCTTCGCGGATGTACAGCTGATGGGGCCAGTGGCCTGTTTCGACAAACTCATCCGCCGCCAAACCCCAGCCCGCCATCTCGTCACGAATCTCTTCGGGCACTCGCGGATGATTGGCCAGCGTCCACATGAAACCCTTCTGGTAAGTTTCGTGTTCAGCGATGATCGCATCTCGCCGCTCGTAGCTCGCATCGGGATAGTCATAGTTCATGCCAATGTTGTCGGTGGAGAACGCTCCGCTGTTATTCGTGTCTGTTTTGCCGTTCGGCATCATGGCGGGATGCATCGGGAATCGCAGATCACCAGCTTCCAGTGTTCGCAACAGCAATTCAAACCGCTGCACGTCGTACTCGTTTGGCTTAGGAAACGGTACGCTGTTCGACGCAACGTTCGACATGCACATCCGGAAGCAATACGCTTGCACGCGATCGTCGCCCGCTCCTTCTTCTCCCGGTGGATCGCCGTGAATGCCCGGCAGCAAACCGCTCGCCGGATCGCCCGGCACGACGTAGGGATCGACGTGTACGGGAAAGCGATGATTGTGCGTATTCTCACGTTTCTGCACGCCGTTCAACGTTTCGCCGTACATCGAGTTGCTTTCTCGACCAACGGTGTACGTAACATTCGCCGCCGCCATCAGGTCGCCTTCGTAAGTCGCATCGATGAACATCCGTCCCCGGTAGATTTCTCCGGACTCCATCGTGATGGAAGCGATTCGTTGGCCGCGCTTACGAACTCCAGTCTCTCGATTCAATCGTTGTTCGCGGACAACGGGGATATCGTGTTCGGTGACCAGCTGTTCGAAGATCCTCTCGGCGACATGCGGTTCGAACGTCCACATCGCATCTTCGGCAGCACGATACAGTGGATAGCCATCACGCCGCTCGAACTTCCACGAAGATGGCTCGTCGTAGTGTTTCTTGACGCGTTGATAGAACTCACGTGCGATTCCGCCGATCACGGCCTTGTTCCCGCTGTCGGTCATACCAAGCCCACCGCTCGTGAGGCCGCCGAGATGTTTACCGGGTTCGATGACGATCGTCGACTTGCCCATCCGCCGCGCCTGGACGGCGGCGGCAACGCCAGACGAAGTGCCGCCGTAGATGACGACGTCGTAAGAAATCTCGTCCGCGGGGGCCGCGTTGTTGATGAGTAGAACCAGGAAGATCGAAGTAACAGTTGTGCGAAGCATAGGAAGGTAACGCCAAAGGGTTGTGAGGTGCGGCAATCGACGACATTCTGTGACCGTGTTAAGAGATCATGTAAATCCCCGTCGCGAGCAAGAACAGAATGACGGCGACCGCGTCGCGTTTGGTCAATCGGTCGCTACGAGCATTGTACCGGAGATGATTGAGCAGTGCGCCGGTCGGGCAACCGAAGCGACAGTAGGCCATCGGCACGAACGCCGAAGCGAGCAAGCCCAGGATCGCAATGACAAGAGACGTGATGCCGAAGATCTCTAGGAAGAAAAACGCGTCAAACGGTTCGATGCTTGCCAAATCAAGCGGCCAGTGGAACATGGCGGTCAGCAGCACGACACCGAGCAAGACGGCAGGCACTGCTTCGAGCAACGCCGTAACTCGTCGCGGTAGATACAGTTTCCAAGCAACGCGATTGCGAATCAGTTGCTGCGCCGCACCAAACGGACAAACATGATGGCAGTAGAGTTGCTTCTTTGATACTGCGGGCACCATCAACGAAACAGCCACGAGTAACATCAGGCTGGGCGCGAGTCGCCATGGCACACCGCTTTGCGCCCAGCCGACGAGCAACGCTTGCGAGAGCATGTCGCCGTTCACAAAGCCGAAATAGCCGACGAGCACGAGTTGAAAAGTGAGCCTTGCCACTCGATTGCCTCGCAGTCGCGTAAAGCAAAAGGCGATGGCGACCACGAGTATGATGCCGGTCCCGATGTCACGCGACGCAACGACGAATCGTCGCTCGATAACGGCGGGGCGTTCGAGAGCGGCTTCGGCGGCTTTCGGTAAGCCGTAAGCGACCGCCATGCTCGTCATCGTCGCGCCAGAAACCCCTTCGACTCGCATCTTGTCAGGATCGATCTTCGCCAGCTCTTGCACGGTCAATCCGTTGAAGCGTTCGCGGAAGTACGGTTCGTCACGCACGTATCCGACGTACGGCTCGTTGTCGTAGCTCTTGCGAATCTGCAAACCCACGACTCGCTCTTTCAGGTCGAAGGCGATGAGTGTATCGGTCGGCCCTTGATAGCCCATCTCCGTGTCGGCCGCTGGTGAACTGTGTGTGACGTGGCCCAGCAGCACGCCCTCGGCATCAATAACATCGAGCATCGTAGCGGACGTTTGCGAGCGGTGAAGCACTGACGCTTTGGGAAACCACTCCCGAACTTCGGCAACTTCAACGGCGTCCGGGAATCGCAGCGAAGGCGTGTTGCCACCCAGCCGATGATTGATCCCCTCGAGGATCGCCAGGCTAGTCAATGTCGCACCGCTGACCGCATCGACGTTTGCTGACTCGCGAACCTCATTCCAGTTCTTACCAACCAAGGCCGTCATGAACATGTCGTCACGCTGAACATCAGCGACATGCTCGCGCGTATCGCGGCTATTCAGAATGTCGATGCCAAGGATACGACTTTCCGTATCGAACGCGATCAGTGTGTTCGTCGGCCCCGAATAACCGACGATATGATCGCTAGTTGGCGATGTCTGGACAAAGTATCCCAGCTGTTCGCCCGCTTCGTCAAACACACCAGTCGGACCATCTGCGGTCGCTCGTACCTCGGCGAGATCAGCGTAGAACTTGCGTAGTCGTTCGAACTCGATCGGTATCGCGACTTGGCTTGCTTGCTCCAAGACGAAGGCACGATGCTGCTCGCGAATCAACCACACCATGGCGACGACAATGCTCAGCCGCACAACGTGAAACACAACGCCGCGAGCGCGTGAACGCGCCACAGGAGCCGGCGGCGCATTGTCGACGATCGGTAGCAAGTCGCGTTGCGAGCCTGCTTCCACGCGTCTATTCCTTGACCGGGAGCAGTTGAACGGCGTCCGCGTGAGCGAAGCCGCCCGCACCCTCGGCCGAAATCGTAACGCGGCACACTTCGTCCGCTGTCAACGTGACGGTGCCGAGCGAAATGAAACCGTGTTCCAGCGGAGCGGGCTCGCTCATGTTGATGCGGTGAGCCTTCTGCTTGCCGCCGGCATCGACAGTGACAGAAACGGTCTTGCCACGATTTACGTGGTGTCCGTACGCGAGTCGCACTTCATAGGTATCGGCCTTTGTGGCAATCGGCGCGAACTGGATCGTGGCTTTGCTGTCCGGCGACGCGTACAAGTATCCGTATCCGATGAAGCCCTTTAGCCCAGTGCCCGAAGTCCACTCACCGGATTTAAGGGCATCGATATCGTCCATGACGATTCCCGGCAGCGACTTCGGATCGACGCCTTCCGGCGGGCCCGCCGCGTTCGCCACAGGAATGTTGGCCGGCATTTCGATCTTGTCGAACACCGTCTCGCGTCGTGCCTTGCCGGGCAACTGTAAGAGCTCCTGCAAGTCGACGAGATAGTGCGTGTAGACTTCGCGTGGCAGGCAATC
>CAUJKL010001022.1 GCA_963204995.1 Planctomycetota bacterium
CGCGTTTGCAAATCGTGCCAGTTTGGCCTGCGACGTGAAGCAGCATTCGATTCACGCGCGGAGTAACTCGATTCATGGCCATGACGACACTTTCAACGACCGTCGAAGCGGAGAACGCCGGACGCGTTGATCTGGTGGTTCGACAGCTATCCGGCTCGTCACGCAGTCAAGTGCGGGGGATTGTCGATCATGGCTGCGTCTCGATCAACGGTTCGCCCTGCGAAAATGCTGCCGATCCCGTCGCAGCCGGAGATGTCGTTTCCGTTCGCTTCGATCCGACTCAGCGTTATCACGAGAAGAAGAAACGTTGGGACGATCGCACCTTCACCGTTTCCTTCGAGGATGACCATCTGATTGTCGTGGACAAGTCCGCCGGAACCTTGACCGTGCCGACCGATCGCGACGAAGTCAACACGCTGGTCGAACGCGTTTCGATTTACCTGAATCATTCGCGTACCAAACGGAAAGCGTGGCTCGTGCATCGGCTCGACCGGGATGTCAGCGGGTTAGTCGCCTTCGGCAAACAAGAGCAAATCGCTGCGGCGTTGATCGAACAGTTCAAGCAAAGAAAGCCAGAGCGAGTCTATACGGCCATCGTGGCGGGTGTGGTAGCCAGCGACCAGGGTACGTTCCGTTCTCACTTGGCAACGGGCAAGAACCTCGAGCGATACGCCACGCGAGAGTCGTCAGAAACGGAAACCGCGATCACTCATTATCGCGTCGTCCGGCGCATGGAAGACACGACGCTGGTCGAAGCGACTTTGGAAACAGGCAAGCGCAATCAGATCCGCGTTCAATTCGCCGACGCCGGTCATCCGGTGCTCGGAGATCGTCGTTACAAAACAGAACAAGCGTGGCACGTGCGCTGGATTCGCAAGCGCATCGCGTTGCATGCCAGATCACTCGCTTTCGAGCATCCGGTCACTGGCAAAGCGATGCAAATCGAATCGCCACTACCCGCAGCGATCACCAAGTTTCTGGCGGGAAGTCGCTAGGCGATCGGCACAGCTCAAAAACGATCGCTGCGTAGTCGGAAAGTTTGAACTCGCGTCCACCTAACGTCCAAACGGGAGAAACCGTCCGGGCATTCGCCCGGATTCCGACTGCTGTGGCTGACCGTTGCGGATAATGGCTTCACCATTGACGAAGACGTGGTCGACGCCGCGTGTTGGAATGTTCGGCGATTGAAAGGTTGCTTCGTCCGCGATTGTCCTCGGATCGAAGACGACCAGGTCGGCGAACTTAGTCGACGCCAAGGTGCCACGGTCGACCAGCTTGAATCGTTCGGCGGCAACGCTCGAGAGTTTGGCAACGGCTTCTTCGAGCGTGAACAATTTCAGATCGCGAACACACCGACCGAGGAATCTGCCGACCGAGCCGTACATGCGAGGATGGACTTGGGCATCGGGAAAATAAATGCCGTCGGTGCCCATCATGTACAGTTCATGTTGCAGAAACGGCCAGACGAGCGCGTCGTCGCCCTCGTCCATCACGCACAGCACCGCCAGCCGCTCTTCAAGCAGCAGTTCGATCAACGCGACGTCATCCGGTTTGCCAGACTGGTTGACGTACTCCTGCAGCGTCTGGCCTTGGTGATGCGAGTTCTCTTTGCTGCCGACCCAGGCGATGCGGATGTGGTCGAGGTCTAATCGCAAGGCGTTCAGGCCTTCGCGGAAACGCTGTCGAATCTCGGGTTGATGCAACCGGTCCATCGCGGCCAGCGGGCCGCCCTCCCACGCTTCGTAGGGCAGGAAGTAATTCAACATCGTCGAGCCGGGTTGATACGGATAGACATCGTACGTGACATCGACGTCGCGACGAGCTTCCGCCAGCAACTCGAAGACTTGTTCATGCGTGTACGGCGGCTGTACTTTGAGGTGAGAGATATGCACTGGCACGTTGGCTCGCCGACCGATCTCGATCGCTTCGTTCAAAGCCGGCAGCAATCCCTTCTTGTAGCGAACATGCGTGACGTAAACGCCGCCATAATCCGACATGGCCGAGCAAGCGTCGACCAATTCGTCCGTCGTCGAAAAGCACTGGACGATGTAGTCGAGTCCCGTCGAGAGGCCGACCGCTCCCGCCTCCATGCCACGGCGAATCTCGTAGCGAATTTGTCGCATCTGAAAATCATCGACCGCACTGCGTCCGAAGCCGCAGATCATCGAGCGGATATTGGCGTAGGGCAGATGTGCAGCGGAGTTTTGTGCGGCGTGTCCGTCGAGCAGCTGCATGTACTCGCCCCAACTCTCCCACCCACGATACTCATCCAGCCGCAAGCCGTTTAACGCTCGCAAATAGAACATCCATTGTGGCGCGGTACTCGCGTTGACCGGAGCGTAAGAGATGCCGTCCGCCATCAGGATCTCGGTCGTGAATCCTTGCAGCGTCTTGGGGGTGAGATGCGGCGACTTGAGCAGCCAGCCATCGCTGTGGTTGTGAACATCGATGAAGCCCGGAGCCACGATCTTGTTCGTGGCGTCGATGGTCTCGCGTGCCGATGCGTTTGACAGATCGCCAATCGCCGCAATTCGGTCTCCTTGCAGACCCACGTCGGCTCGATAACGGGGACGCCTGGCCCCGTCGATCACTTCCCCATTGCAGATGATGGTGTCGAACAAGGCATCCTCGCCGTTATGCTTCGCTTTCCGGTGACTGTGATGCGACGAACGCTCTCAACTCGGGCAGCAACGCATTTAACTCGGCTTGCAGGTCAGCGAAAAGTTTCGTCGCGCTTTCGATATTTTCCTCCCGCCCCATGACTTCAAGTTGGCCAGACAGTTTGCCCGCCTGAGTCTTGCCGAAGTATCGGAGGCAACCCTTTAATGTATGTGCGAATCGCCGCAGTTCGGGATAAGCCTGCGACTCCATAGACGACTGAATCCCAGCGATTAGCTTGGGATACTCCTCGAAGAAGATTTCGACGAGCTCGAGCAACAACTGCGGGTCGCCGCCAACGGCGTCCCGAGCAAATTCCCAATCGACTTTCCCATTCATTTGATCCCCCACGGTTGGTGCATCGACCTTCCCAGCATACGCGACAAGTTGTTGACGGGCAAACCACGGAGGATTGTGCCTTGCCAAACCTTGAGTTTTGGGCGGCGAAGTCCGTACTCAATCGAAAATGCGTCGAATTAATTTTCTGGCGGTCCCATTAGACTGCAGTTCACTCAGGAGCGGCTGATTCAAACACGGCGATGCTCGCCGTAAAGCCGTGGAGGAAATTCCTGCCACCGACCGGTCCCATCTCTCCGGCCGCAAAGAATCCGGCCAGCGGAGCGTTGCCCAACGCATCGCCGATGGCTTCGGCATCGTGGTTTGGCTCTGAGAACAGACGCGTTCCGCGACCGTTGCAAGTGAACAATAACGCGCCGCGCGGGGTAGTGCCGGGGGCATGCTTCATCGTCGACAGCATTTGCTTCAACTCGCCATCTGCAGTGTCAGCATCGCGCACGTGAAACTGAACGGTTTGTCCCGGACGGACGAAGTCGCCAAGCACGATGGCTCCACTTTCCTGATCGACACCCATGACGTTGCGGACAAGAAAATCTCCTTGCTCGAACTTATCTTGATACTCGCTGACAACCCGGCCAACGTGCAGCCCGCGCCGCAGCATGGCTTGCTCGTGCGTGGCGAGTGTGGCGTAAACCTCGATCAGCCGCTGATAAGCTGGCTTGCCGCCGAGCTCTTGAATCACATTCCGCTCGGCCTTCGTTATCACGAAGTGCTCGCCGATCGGCCGACAGCCTTGCGAGACGACAGAGCGAATGGTCACCCCGCCATGAACTAGCACGGCTACGGCCCCGTCGTGATACGATTTCGACCCGATAAACAAACAGTTCCCGCCTGGTTGCGTGGCGGCACTGGCCATGCCGCCGATCACGGAGACACTCGGCTGATCTTCGTTGATCCGCTCCAAGAGCAATTCCGGCGGAAAGGTGAAGGGGTCGCCTAACGTCAGCAACGCCGCACCTGCGGGCCAGGCATCCGGCAACTCGTCGGGCCAGCCAACGATCGCGCCTCCCTCTGCCGCTCGAACAAACTCCAGCCGCATTGGCAAGACTGTCGTATCTGGTAACGATGCAACCCACAGCGACATTGCTGACGCCATCTCGATCTCGGTCCCCACCCCCACGATCGATTCGCCGGAACAGCCGATGACGTTCTCCGTGCCGAGTTCTTCGCAAAGCTTCGACGCGATCTGCTCTGCCGCAGCGATGTGATTGGCAG
This sequence comes from Planctomycetota bacterium, assembly GCA_963204995.1. Lineage (GTDB taxonomy): Bacteria > Planctomycetota > Planctomycetia > Pirellulales > Pirellulaceae. The sequence goes on from CAUJKL010001022.1 coordinate 4,231, forward strand.
AGACGAACAGCACAGCGAGCGTGGTCTCGCCTTGCAATTGCGCCTGGGCGAGCGCCACGACTTCGTCGAGTGCGGCCAGTGAATTGGGATTGGTCGATAATGCCGAAGCAAACGCGAGTGGCATGAAGTCGGTCCGAAAAGTGTTAAGGGATGGAGTGTGCTGCTGCGTTAGGAACGCTGGCGGGTGGCTGTGGCGGAGTCTTCGACGCCACGGCTGATTGGAGTTCATGGTAAGCCGGGGCTTCGCGGACTCAGCCCCAGCCACCTCGTTTCATAAAGTTATTTCCTGGACGATCCTAACGCTGGCTAGTTCGCGACAAAGTTGAGAACTCGCATCGCGTGGCCACTGCTGTCGGGATGTTTCGCATCCGCAATTCGCAATCGCAGGACGTGCGGGCCGGCCGCCAAGTCTGCGTCAAAGATGACCGTGCGCGGGTAGTGCAGGCCCGCACTAAAGCGATGGAACAGATTCGTCTGCTTGTACGGTGCGCCATCAACGCTCGTCTCGACAATGCCCGCGTCTGGCCCAGCGAGAACATAGGCACCAACGGCTGTGCCTTCGAATTCAAGCACCAATTCGCTGCCAGGTTGCTCGCCACACAGAAGCGGTTTCTCGGTGAAGCGACTGCGACTCGCGCCTTTGAGATCCTTCCAAGCCGGCGTTTCGATGATCATTCCTTTCAACTGACTTGCCGCCGCCGGTGGCAGTAATCGTCCACGCGCGTAGCTATTCGGATCGAGCGGCTCGGGCATGGCATGTGGTTCGGCGGATGCGTTCTCGGCAGCCGGCTTGTTCCACGACAGCTCCATCAAACGATCGATCATGGTTGCCGCGATCGCATTTCCATGCGGTTTCGGGTGCGTCCCACCAAATTCTTCCCACGTCAGTGTCTTGGCCGTGATCCGATCGGCGACTTCTTTTGCGAGGTTGATGGTTGGCACTTCATAATGCTCGACGACTGCATCGTGTGCCTCAACCGACAGCGGTACATTGCCGGCTTGCCACGTGGCCAGCATTTCTGGATTGACGAAGTAGGTAACGACGATGTCAGCGTTTGGGTTGTGCTCGCGCGTATGTCGCACGATGCCTTCCATGCCGCGAATACATTCACGCCGCGCATGTCCCGCATCTTGGTCGTCATTCACAGCAAACTCGATGAAGAGTAAATCGACAGGCCCCTGACTCAAGACATCATTGAAAAGCCGAAATGCACCTGTCGTAGAACAGGTCGACGAGATTCCCGCGTCTGTAAACGTAAACTTCGTCTCCGGAAAACGTCGCTTCAGAATCTCCGTGACCATCGGGCGATAGCCGTTCATCTCGGTGATCGAACCGCCGATGTATGCGACGTGGCCTTCTTTGTCCTGTTCAAAGCGAAGTCTGGCGTTCGCAAACGGCCCGCGACGATGGATGCTTGCATCGCCGGTTGGTTCGGCCGCACAACACGCACTTCCACTTGTGGCAGCCAGCAATAGAATTGCAACAAAAATGCCGTGTAGAATCCGCATTCGTGGTTACTCTAGGCGAGAAGAGTGATTGATTGTGTCAACGACAGCTGCGACTTACTCTACTGAAAGAGATTAGCTACGTCGATGGTCCGCTTGCTGAATGCACTTGTCGATTGCCGCTGCCGTCGAGTGATGGTTTGCAGGACGATGGCGCGGTTACAACTTTTCATTGAATAACAACAAGGTGAAGGATGTCATCTCCAACTCGTCAGCACGGCCCTTGGCAAATCATCGAGTCGCGAGAAGTCTATTGCGATCCTTGGATACGGCTTCGCCGTGACGAAGTAATTCGTCCTGACGGCCAGCCGGGATCGTATTGCGTTGTTGATCTCAAGCCAGGCGTATCGGTACTCGCAATCGACGACGATAATAACGCCTACCTCACGGAAGAGTTTCACTATGGGGTCGGACGCGTCACGGTCGAGACTGTCAGCGGTGGCATCGAGCCGGGCGACAACGCGCTCGCCACGGCCAAGCGTGAACTAAAAGAAGAGCTCGGGATCGAAGCCGCACACTGGACTGATGTCGGAACCGTAGATCCGTTCACAGCGAATGTTGTGTCGCCGACAAAGCTCTATCTCGCACGCGGGTTGACGCTGGGCGAACAACAGCTGGAAGGTACGGAGAAAATTCGCCGCGTGAAGTTGCCGCTGCAACAAATTATTCAGATGGTAGCGAGTAGCGAAATTACCCACGCGCCCAGCTGTGTCTTAATCCTCAAGGTTGCCTTGCAGAACCACAAATAATTTACTTGACCTCCGGCCTCGAACACAGTAAAGTTCAAGAGTCCTGCTCAAGGACGCCGAAGTTTTTGGTGTGTGTTTCCTCTTTCAGTAGGAGGTGCTAATGCAAGATCCACCAGGAATGTTTTCATGAGGCGGTTGCGTTCTGTGACTCCTCAAGGCCCCATTTCAAGTTAAACGAGAGACTGTCTCTTCGGAGGCCCCGACCTGTTGCTTGAAGCGATTTGCTTTTGATATCGACCTGCGGCTCCAGTTACCTTGCACTACCTTGTTCGACAGACGAGCTAGAGCGAGTGGCGCGCCCGAGAAGGGCATTGCTTGATTGAATCAAACGCATCTTGTGCCAACCGGCAGTTCCGCTCTCTCACGAATTTATGCGGCCCTCGTCCTCTTTTTGTGGCGAGGGTCGTTTTTTATTGGTATGAGCGGAACCGAAGTTTGACGATGCCTACGAGCCAGCTCAGCCACAGCATCTCCAGGCGCGGACTCCTGCAATGCTCGCTGACGGGGTTGTTTTCCACCAATTGCGCGGGATTGTCGTATGGCGGACGCGTGATAACACCGACCGCATTCGAGACGAATTCGATGGCGACCACCGCCGGAATGGAGCCGTCTCGTTTCCGCTGATCGCACGCGAGATGGGAGTGCATTGATAGCGAGTGTCCCACCGCGCGGATCGCGGTAAGCAAAAGGGGCGATTAGGTTGACTTTGTCGGCTGGTCGGGTTCTCGGCTGACGGAATGTTCCAGTCGTGACGATTAGCATGAGAAACATCGAGACATGCCCTCCTCGATTCCGATCTAGGCAGTATCCCCAGTACACGCTCTCGCCTACTGTGATGCCCCTCCACATGAATCAAGAAGCCCGCGACTCTTACGTCGAAGCTCAAGTGCTAACAGCCACACCGCAGAAGTTGCGGTTGATGTTGATCGAGGGGGCAATTCGCTTTGCCCGCAAGACAATTCAACATTGGGAGGCGGGTGAGAACGATCAGGCGTTAGAAGCAATCATCCGCTGTCGCAATATCATTTCCGAGTTGCTGTCCTCGATCCGCGTCGCCGAATCGGAACTCACGAAGCAAGTGGCGAGCCTGTACCTATTCGTGTTTCAGCACCTCACGCAAGCTCAATTGCGACGCGACGTGAAGCTGGTCAATGAGGCGATCGATATCCTCGAAGTTGAACGCGGAACGTGGCGGGAACTTTGCGAGCAGATGCCACACGCACCGGTTCTCACCGAGCGCCACGTTGCCGCCGGACCACAAGAGATCATCGCACCGCCCATCGCTTATCCAGACGTAGATCTGCGTCAAGGTAGCATCAGTTTCGATGCCTAAAGTACGTCCGCCTTTCCAGGCTGACCTTTGCTCGGTAGAGTACGTCAAGCGAGCTAGCCTTCGTATCAGGCTGCAAGTGTGGACGTACTTCAGAGCGAGCCTTTCACGATGAGCGGCAAGACCGAGTTCAAAATCATTCCTGGCCGGGACGAGCTGGCAAACATCGAACGCGACCTGCGATTTCATCCAGCTTCTTCGGCGAACCCCGCCAAGCTGACGCTAAACCACATCGAGAGCTTCAATCGCGATGGATTCCTCAAGGGACTGCCCGTATTCGATACGAATGAGATCACCGACATTCGTGCGTACTTCGACGGACTGTTGTCACAAGCGTTCGCCAGCGGCGGTGATAGCTATTCCATCAGCAGTGCTCACTTGAAGCATGGCCGCGTGTACGACATTCTGAGCGATTCGCGGATCGTTGCCTATGTGAAGGATCTGTTGGGCGCGAACGTCATCGGCTGGGGCTCGCACTTCTTTTGCAAGATGCCCCACGATGGCAAACGAGTGGCCTGGCATCAAGACGCAAGCTACTGGCCATTGGACCGCTCGAAGACGGTCACCGTGTGGCTGGCGATTGATGATGCTGATGTCGGGAACGGCTGCATGCGGTTCCTCGCCGGGTCGCACGAATTTGGACATCTGACTTATCGGCCCAGCACCCCCGAAGAACACAACGTGCTCGATCAGACGGTCGACAACGCTGAGCAGTATGGAACGCCGATCGACGACGAACTGCGTGCCGGCGAAGTGTCGATCCACTCCGACTTGTTGTTGCACGGCTCCGAGGCCAACGACTCCGACCGCCGGCGTTGCGGTTTGACGCTGCGGTACTGTGCGGCCGATGTGCGCGCTGGTTTGGGGTGGAACCAGAAGGGCGTCGTGCTCAGTGGCAGCAATCCGAGCGAACATTGGGCCAATCCGCGACGGCCTGAGGTTGATTGAGCTTTACCCAAGAACGAAGTAGCGAGAATCGAATGTGACTCCAGATTGTTTAGCTCACCGGTTGACTCGCGAAGAACGCGAGTTCTTTCAAGCCAACGCTTATTCGATCGTTTGAGACGCGTTGGATGCGGCGCAGATCGATCGATTGACGGCGGTTGCCGATAGCGTTGACGCTCGCGAGCGAAGCCCCGATCAACAGGGAAAACTGCTATCCGTCTCGAATGTGGTCCGCGAAGGCGACGCGATGGTGGATCTGGTGACGCAGCCGACGATGCTGCCCAAGGTATGGGGTATCTTAGGTTGGAACATCTATCTGTATCACTCGCACTCGGACGTCACGCTCACGGAGAACGCCAACCGGCAGAACTGGAGCGTCGCCTGGCATCAAGACAGTATGCGAGTGAACGACGAGATCGAATCCAACCCGCGACCTCGGCTGTCGCTGAAGATTGGATATTATTTGACCGACGTCAGCCAACCGAATCGCGGCAACACGTTGGTCTTGCCCGGTTCGCAATTGCAGAACGAACTCGATTGCCAGCAGGACGGTCGCTCGAATCCTGCGAGAGCCGAACCGGTACGCGCGCCGGCAGGTTCCGCAGTGATCATCGATCGCCGCATCTGGCACTCGCGCAGCGCCAACACTTCCGAGATGACGTGTAAAGTCATCTGGTACGGCTACAGCTACCGCTGGCTCCGCCCAAAAGTTGCGATGACGGTCGCGCATCTCTATCTTCAGCTCGCCCCAATCCAGCGGCAACTGGTCGGGGACGCAACCTCGGCCAACGGCATGTACGATCCAACGGACGCAGATGTTCCGCTACGAGTCTGGCTGCGCGAACGCGATCCCACATCCGCCAGCGGTTCGCCCCACGGCCACGCCGAAGCCAGCCCTCCCGCCGTGGTCCGCGATAAGAACACAGGGCGGAATTGAGCGTGTGCTTTTGCGAGTACGACGCGCTCGAAGAAACAAAAATACCAAAGCGGCGACAAGTCGCCGCACTCCGCGTGAGCCGCGGGGGTTGTTAGTTTAGTCTCAAACGGTGAGGAAGAATTATGACATGACGACAGAATGATTCCAAAGCCTACCCGGGCGGGTCCGTGCCTGTTCGGAAGGAGCGTCTCGAAACT
>CAUJKL010001023.1 GCA_963204995.1 Planctomycetota bacterium
AGCGGCACCGGGCTGCTGGGCGAGCCAGCGGTGGCACTGTGCTGCTCAGCCAGCCAGCAGTGGCACTTGGCGCGTACTTCATTGAAACCATAGCATTCGCCAGCGAAGAGGCTTGAAATGTTCTAAGCTAAAGAGGAGAAACGAGTCGCGCGGGTGCCACAGCGGGCTCGTCCAGCAGTGTGCGGCGAGTGGCGGTTCGCACTGCTGGACAAGCCAGCAGTGGCACCCACACATTGCTGGACAAGTCAGCAGTGGCACCCCAATCACCGTACTAGAACGACCAAGAACAACCAGGCACAGAATTGTACGATCGAGTATGAACCGCCTTCAGGACAAAACGACGGAGTTGCTAGGTGTGGATCTGAGGTCGCTGGCGGCCTTTCGGATCGGCGCGGCATGCGTGCTGTTGCTCGATCTGTGGTATCGAGGGCAAGAGATTACCGCCTTTTTTACCGATACCGGTGTGTTGCCGCGATCCGCTCGCATTGACATTTTTGGAATCGGCGATCAATTCGGGTTCCGGCACACGTGGTCGTTGCATTTGATGAGTGGCGAGTTCTGGGCGCAACTCGGCTTGTTGTTGTTGGCGGCGTTGTTTGCCGTGTGGTTGCTAGTCGGCTATCGAACTCGGCTAGCGGCAGTCGCCAGTTGGATCTTGCTCCTGTCGCTGGACGGGCGTAACCCGCTCATCTTGGACAGCGGCGATGTCCTCTTTCGCTCGATGTTGCTGTGGAGCTTGTTCCTGCCGCTCGGCGGCAGATTTAGTATCGACGCGTGGCGAACGGGCACGAACCTGCAACTCCCAACGCGAGTGGTGTCGATGGCTTCCGTTGCGTTGTTGCTTCAGCCGTGCATCATGTATTGGACTTCGACGGTCTTCAAAATGAAGGCTTTGGTCGACATGCCCTCGCCGTGGACTGGCGATTTCTCCGCCGTCTACTACGCACTCAACTGCGATGCCTTTACAACGCGACTCGGGCTTTGGCTGCGTCAGTTCCCAGCGGCAATGCAATTCCTGACGAGAGCCTCGTTGTGGCTGGAAATCGTCGGGCCCCTGTTGGCATTTTCTCCGTTGTTCACGAAATGGTTCCGCGGTGGTGTGGTCGTTACTTTCATTGCCTTTCACGTTGGTCTCGGCCTGTGTTTGGCACTCGGACTGTTTCCGGTGATCTGCATAGTCAGTTGGCTCCCTTTTGTGCCGAGTGAGTTCTGGGAATGGGCAACTCGACGAGCGACAGTGGTGCGTTTGCTGATCGCGCGACGCGCGAACTTCATCAATTACCTGACGTCTCGGGCTAGTACTTTGTTCGCAAATCCGGAGACGCCCGATTGTCGCCGGCGCTGGTATGTTGAAGCTTGCGTCGCTATTCTGCTCGCCTATGTTGTGATCTGGAACGTGCGGGAAACGGACTTCCGAAATTTGGAGACGCGGCTCATGTCGCGCGACTGGAACGCTCCGGCTCGTATCCTGGGCCTCGATCAGAACTGGTCGATGTTCGCGCCGTTGCCGCGCACGGAAGACGGCTGGCTGGTGATGGAAGGTACACTGCACGACGGCTCGACCGTCAATCTGTGGGAGTTCGATAAACCGCTGCCGTGGTCCAAGCCTCCGCTCGTCAGTGCGGCTTACCACACCCAGCGGTGGCGAAAGTACCTCGACAATCTGACGACGGATCAGCACGCCATGCATCGCATGTATTTCTGCGAGTGGCTCGCCTGGCGCTGGAACGACGAAAACGCAGCGGGAGACAAGACGCGGGAGGTTCATCGAGTCGAACTCAGTCATCGCATCGAATTGACACCGCCTCCCGGCGAACCGATCCCAGATATAGAGACTCGCATTCTGTGGACGTGGTACTTCGAGTAGCCGTGGCAATCAAGTTTTGTGTGCCCCCGCTGCGACGTCGCACGCCTTTCCTTGCCGCCGTAACTCATCGACCCGCGCCGAGAATCGACCAACCTTCGGTCGATACCCGTCGCTAGAATCTTGCTGAAATAACATCGCTTTCATTTATCAGTGATGTACGTGCTGAGTACATCGGCGGCGAGTTGGTTGACGTCCAGCAGGTCATCATCGCTAAGCAACTCATCCATCACCGAGCCGAAATCACGATCCGCTGAATTGCCTGCGTCGAACAACTCGTCCGAGCTGAAGGCCGCGAGTAGCGCGTCGATCGACGATGCTTGATCATCATCCGCGTTGCCCGAGTCGCGATCGGCGTTGTCAAGTTGTGCGAACAACTCGTCCAAACCGCGAGAGACCGGTGCAATTGGCGCAAAGACGAGACGCATCGTGTCGGCAGCCGCCAGGAGTTGGCCGTCCGCAACCTCGATGTAGTTGCTGGAATTGGCCGCCACCGAATCCGCGGCTAATCCTGTTGAAAACGCCGATGATCCTTCGCCTTCAGCTTGAATTAAATTATTGGCACTCAAATAGTTGATGATCGCCAAGACGTCACTGGGGGCAACCGTGCCGTCCCCGTTAACGTCCAGCAGCCGCTCGACGCCGGTGAAGACGCTCTGTGCTCCATCCGTATTGAGCTTGTTTATCACGATCAAGGCATCGATGGGCGTGACGTAGCCATCCTTGTTCACATCGAGCCGATTGAGAACGCTGGTGACTTCCTCCTCGGTCAAATCGACGACGCCTTCAGTCGCTGGCGGATCAAAGTTGCCGATGAGCGGAATCGAGTAGGAAGAACCAAGTTGCATGTACAAGTCATTGCCGAACGGCACTGGCTTGAACGGATGATCCAAGGTGTTTACCTGGCCGAAAGCCCGGTCGTTAATTCCATCTCCGGGCGTGAAGTCGTTCGATACCAAGAAGAACCACTCGGCACCTTCGTTCGGTGTAACACCCGACTGATCGGGCGACCATAATCCGATATCGTCGATGCCATCTTGATCCAGATCAGCGGCCAGCGGTCGTTCGCGAACGCCGATGAAGCCAAAGTTGATCTGGGCGAACTTCGCCAAGCCCGGCGTCAACCAGGCGTTGTTGGTGCCATTGGTCAGCAGGAAAGTGAAGCGATCAGCCGCCCAGGCACCAAGATCGTCAAAGCCGTCGCCGTCGAAGTCGCCGACAATCGGATAGCCCACCAACTGTGGCGTCGTCAACACGGTCTCGAGTTGGAAGTTGCCATCCAAGTCGAACACCCATTGCGTCCCGGTGAAGATCGCGACTTCGTCGCCATTCGCGCGATTTCCGTCGAAGTTGCCCGCCACTGGCAAGCCATTGAGATTGATGCCGAGCCCGCCCGTTTGAACGATCGCTTTCTCCGGAACCCCGTCGTTGTCGCCGTCGATTAAGAATCGCCACGGTCCGGCAATGCCTTGTCCGACGCTGCCATAGACCGCCAATTTATCGAACCCGTCAGCAGGCCCGTTGTCGCCGCCGGTCGCGAAGTTTCTGTCTGGTCCCGCGTTACGGAAATTGCCAGCGAAGAAATCGTCGCTGGTAAAGGCGCGATCCGTTCCCGAATTTCCGTTACCAAACGTGTAGATAATGTCGCGGTTGACAAAGTCTGCGTTACGCGGATCGATCGTTTCGTTTCCGTTGGTGTCGACCCAAGCAGTCCCGGAAGCCCACACACCAAGCTCCGGTCGGCTGTCGACGGTGAATCTCGCGACGAAGTCGCCGCCGGGCACGCCATTACCGCTGGGGAGCGTCCCCTGCGTATCGTGCGGCTCCAACGTATTCGTCTCGCCGTCCAGTTGGTTGCCGACGCGATCGGTGATCCCGTCACGCAGGGTCAGCGTGAAGCGGTCATCGGGCAACGGTGTGAAGAACGAGATCGTCACGAACCCGCTCGCTGGGTTACCATTGGCTACCGGGTCCGAGGTAAAGGTGATTGATCGGATCGGAATGACACCGTTAGAGTCGCCCACCAGCTGGTAATATCCCGGATCGATCGACACCGGTGTAAATAGCGCTTGGTACAAGAAGTTAACATCCGCGTTGCTGCGATTCGGCAGGTCCTGAACGCTGACCACCAATGTGCGTACCAGCGGTGTCGGAACCAGCAAGCCGTCATTTCCGCCGTCCGGAGTACCCTTGTGGTCCCAGATGTTATACGCCGCATTGTTGCGGGTATTCACATCGACACGCGTCACCTGCGGACCTCGCGTATCCAAGAGGATATTCAGCAGGTCGGCGTTGGCGTCCGGCGTGATGTTGCCGGACAAGTCCTCGGCGGTGACATAGATTCGACGCAGGCCGTCCTGGACAAAGCCCAGCAAGGGATTGTTCAGATCGAGACTCGTGTCGAGCTGCCATTGGCCACCCGGGAACTGATTCGTCCCTTCGCCATCCAACGGCGAAGCGACAGCCAGACCGAGGAACAGATCGGGATTGGCCGCACCCGATTCACGCGATTGCAATCCGGCCACACCGTTGGTGTCAACGTAAACTCGCACGATGGCGTCGGCCTCGGCGGTGCCAAAGAACGACGGCGTTGTGTCGTTTGTGACACGTTCGACGTTCGTGGCCGGATAGCCATTCACACCGGAATCACTAGCAGCCGCCAAACCCTGCGTCGTATCGGCAAGTCCGATGAAGCCAAAGAAACTTTGCGGCGGGACGCGGTCCACGATGATCTCCAACGAAGCGCTCCGTTCACCCCAGCCGGTTCGCAAGGGACTAGCCGGATCCAGGATCTGGACGCGCGCCGTCAGGAAGTGGCTGCCATCTTCCAACGCCAAGTTGTTCGGCACCGTGAAGCTATACAGCCCCGGTTCCAATTGGGTCGCGAATCCCAGCGGTTGCCGAATGTTCAGGCCGCCGGCGTTACCGGCCGCCGGAGCCGTCGCGCCTTCATCGAAGATCGCGATGGCAAAGCCGGGTGCGTTCGGCTGGGCCAATCCTGGCAGGAACGGGATCGGGATCGGGCTGTCCCCTAGCGGCATTCCTGTTGCATTGTTGCCAGGAAGATCGTTCAGGAAGAAGCCATCGTCCAGCCGGAAAATGATGGTCGGCGTGTTGTCATAGGTTCGATTGTCAAACAACGATCGGCCCGTATCGCTGTTGTCCACCTGCGCGCCGGGAGGATTCGTTTGACCGTTGGCCGGGTCATCATCCAGCTCCAGGTCGAACGGAACTGCGGCCGGTAGGTTGATGACCGTCACGTCGTACGCGTTGATCGCGGCGCCATTGGCGTTGACGTCACCCACAACTTGGAAGTAGTAGATCTCGCCCTGCACCGCTGGGATGCGAACTCGTTCGTTGTCGTCATCATCGTCAGACGTTTTGAAATTGGCGATGACTGTTCCGTCCGCGTCGACGACATTGATGTTCAAGTCGCCGTTCCCGGGCAGACCGGGCCGAGCACCGACCGCGTTGATTTGTTCGAAGACAATTTGGAAGTCGATCGTTCCGCTGACCAGTGCTTCCACTCGATACCAGTCAGTATCGCCGGGCAGTGCGAATGCACCGGGCCCTGGATCGATCGTGGGATCGAGATTCACGGTCGTATTCGCGCCCAAGTGCGTGGCGTTATTACGGTCGTTGTTGTGCTCGTATCCGTCGTCCTTGAAGACCACTAACCGATTCGGAATCCCCGCCGATTCGATATTCACCGGAGCAAGTGGTGCCAGCGTGTCGGCCACGACTTGGACGAATTCGATGCCGCGGAACACATGCAGGAACGGCTCGGCGTTGGCCGGACCGACCTCCACCGTACCCGCCGTGATGTCGTGGTTCTGTCGCAGAATGGAGGCGTCCGGCAAGGCTCCGCCCGCGCCGCCTGTGTCGTCGACAATGGCTAGGCGGTCGGAGGCCGCGTCGTCACCACCCTCGATGGTCATCCGCAGGCTGGTGTTGGCCTGGTTGAACAGCGTGTCGCTGATCGCCACGCGGATGGTGTCCGCACCGTTGCCGGCTTCCACGCGCGCCTCTTCGACATTGGCGATCGCGTCTTGTGTGCCGCCGGCCACGGTCGCGCTTTGGACGTTGGTCCCGAACTGATCGGTGACGATGTATTCCAACACGGTTGCCGACGGCTGCTCGACGCGAATCACGTCCGCGCCCGAAGTGCCGGGAATCAAAATCGTGTCGAAGTCCGCACCGCCGTCGTAGGTATCCTGACCTCCGCCACCGACCAGGGTGTCTTCGCCAGCACCGCCATTGATCTTGTCGCTGCCTGATCCGCCTTGCAAGAAGTCGTTTCCAGCGTCGCCATTAAGAATCGTGTCGGTCGAAGTGTGACCCGAACCAGCCGTCAGGTGATCGTTGCCGGCTCCGCCATTCAAGGTCATGTCGATCGTGCCTTCGACGTTGTCGCCGATCGCGATCGTGTCGTTGCCGTTGTTGCCATTGACCGTCAATCGATCGTTATCCGGGGCCGCAGCCACAGCAGCCGCGATATTCACGTCGTATCGCAGTCCCGCGACATTGACGATGCCGCCCGCCAACGTGATCAGCAGATTGTCGTCCAGGCTGCGACCATTGACCGTGACGGCTTCCGTGTCACCAGCCGCTCCGAGATCCAGATTCAACACTTTGAGCGCGGTCTGATGCAGATCGTTCACCGTGACGGTTTCTACACCGGTATCGCCGTTGATGTCGATTTGTTCGACACCGGCGATATCCAGATTGACGCCGCCCTGCGTGCGAGCCAACAGGAGGCGCGCCGCCGTGTTGGGCGCCGCAGACGTGTTAGCCGACAACGTGAAGTTCTCGGTCGCCACTTGAGCCGCCGTCGCGCCGTTGAAGCGAACCACATCCGCTCCGCCACCATCGCCTTCGATCAAGTCGCTGCCGTCCCCCTGGTTCCAGATGAACAGGTCGCTACCGTCGCCGCCGAAGAACCGATCGTTGCCGAGGCCGCCAGTGGCGACGTCGTTTCCGTCCTCGCCGTAGATCGTGTCGTCCCCAGCTAGGCCGAAGATCGTGTCATTGCCGCGACCGCCGTAGATATTGTCCGCCAGCGGCGTCCCGACGATGTTGTCGTCGCCATCGCCGCCAAAGATATCCGCATCCATGGTCGCCGACATGTTCACGATGTCGTTGCCAGCGCCGGCGTCGACAACCTTGCGAACGCCTGCCAGGTTCAGCGCCAACGGTGCCGGGTTGGGACCGACGCCGTCGTGACCGATCACGTCGTTGCCGCCCAACGTCGAGATGCGAAGCTCGGCGAAGTTCGTGTTGCCGACCGTGATTGCCTT